>CANGMU010000156.1 GCA_947454665.1 Pseudomonadota bacterium
CCCCGCGGGCTCGGGCGCTTCGCGCAGCAGTTTCACGGCCCGGGCGATGGAGGCGAGGTGTTCCTGCAACTGGATCGTGAGTGCGGTGAGCGTTTCGATCGGCGAATAGAGCTTGTCGAGGTAGACCACGAACATGACGACATCGCCGGGCGTCAATTGCCGCGCGAACACGAGCCAGCCGCCGTAGCCCAGGACCAGGGCCTGCGTGAAGTAGTTGATCGACGTTTGCCAGAACAAATAGAAATTCGCGAGTCGGTTGCGATCGACATAAATGCGGTACGCCTCGTCGGATGCCTCGCGCAGGCGGCTGCTCTCGCGTTGCTCGGCGCCGGAGAGCTTCACGGTCTTCACGGCGCCGAGCGCGTCCTGGATCCGCGCCGACACCGCATCCCACATCTCGTAATAGCTGGTGAGCCCGGTTTCGAGCCGGCGCGACGAGCGCCAGACGAGCCACAGATAGGGCGGCAGAAGCAGCAATGCGGCCAGCGTCAGTCGCCAACTCTGCGTGAACATGATCGCCAGCACACCCAGCATGCGCAACAACTCAGGCAACACGTCGTGGGCCGCGGCGGACACCAGCGGCGCCGCCTGGTCCGACTGGTCGATCTGCTTGGCCAGCGTGCCGCTGGAGCGGCGACCCGAGAAGAAGGCCAGCGGCAGGCGCAGCACACGTCCAAACGTACGCTGGATGAGGTCAGCTTCGATGCGGCTCGACAACCAGACCGTCTGCTGATCGGAGAGCAGCGAGAAAAGATGCGAGAGCACATTGATGGCGAACAGGAACGCTGCACCCCAGAGCAAGGTACGGAGCGTCTGCTCCATCGTGCGGGCCGCCACATGGCCCGCGTGGTGATCCGGTGATTCATCGACCGCATCGGCTTCGTTGGTCGCGTCCGCATCGGCGGCGTCCTCGACGGGCGCGGCGCTTGGCGTGGCCGCATCCTGTGCGGCAGCCGACGAGACTGCGTTCTCTGGCGTTGCGACCTCTTCCTCCTTCAGGAGGTCGATGGCCGTTTCGCCAGGCATGCCGACATAGAGTCCAGCGATGTCGTTGATCGCCTCCCGATAGATGATCGGCGAGAGCAGGTCGGTGGCGGTGGCCGACAACGCCAACACCACCACGCCGGCGAAACGCCAGCGGTAGGGCTGTGCCAGGCGCGCCAGCAGCGCCCAGCACTCATGGGCGGGACCGGTCACCGGATCGGATTCCCCGGCCCGGCGGCACGGGAATCCATCACCTCGTTGAAGATCTTGCGACGCGTGTACAGCCAGCGGCCATCGACCTTGCGCAGCTCATCCTCGTAATGCCCATAGCCGCCGGCATAGGGCCAGCGATCACGGCCATCGTTGTCCAGTTCGAACCAGTACGAGATGTGCGTCGCGCGGTCTCCGTCGATCGTGAGCACGGCGTTGGTGGTGAAGTGCCGCAGGCGCGCGGGACGGCGCGGCGCATCCGCGGCTTCCTTCTTCGCAAAGGCCGCCCGCATGTTGCGCACTTCGCTGCGGATGGACTCGCGGCCGCGCACGATGCCACCGGCCCAGTCGAGCACACCGTCCTCGGTGAAGGTGGCCGCGTAGGCCTCGGCGTCCTGCCAGTCCAGCGCGAAGATGTAGCGCGCCTGCAGGTCTTCGATCTCGGCGCGGTCGGCCGCGTACTGCGGGCCATAGCTCGGCGCCCTCGCGGCGACGGGCGCGGGCGCCGCTGCCTGGGCGGCCTTGCCATCGATCGCCCGCTTAACGAGGTAGGCACGGATGGCCTCCACGTCCTGCGGGGCGATGCGGTCGCGGAAGGACACCATGCCGCGCGATTCCAGCGCGCCGTCGACGACGACCGTGCGGAAGGCATCCGCGGTCTTCAGCATCGGCGACATCCGCAGGTCCGGGAACAGACCGCGATTGCCGAACTGCGTTTCGTGGCACATCACGCAGTGGACCTGGTAGGTGTCTGCACCGCGCGCGATCAGCGCGGCATCACCAAAGGCCACCGGCGGATCGAAAGTCCGCGCGGGCGGCAGTGGCGCGGCCGGCGGCAGCTTAGCCCTGCCACCGAGCTTGTAGACGAGCAACCGTGAACGGTTGGGCGTGTAATAGTCGCGCGTGCCATAGCCGGCCAGCTGCGCGATGTACTGCTCACCGTCGACGCTGTAGGCAATGGGTGCGGCCACCAGGCCGGTCTGCGGATCGGTGGACCAGAGCTTCTCACCGGTGCTGTCGCGGAAAGCACTGAACTCACCCTTCTGCGCGCCCTGGAACACCAGTCCACTGGCGGTGCTCAGCACGCCCGAGGCGATCACCCCGCGATTTTCGGAACGCCAGACTTCCTTGCGCGCGACCGGGTCCCAGGCGACGAGGAAGGCGCGCGACTGCTTCGGCGCATCCGAATGCAGGTCATTGTAGATCGTGGCCGGCGCGCGGCCGGTGCCGGCATTGGCGACGCCTTCGCGCGCGACGTAGTTCGGATCCGGCGCGAAGGCCGTGCTGGTCTCGACGACCGGCATGTAAACGAGCTTCGTGCGCGGACTGAAGGAATACGGGTGCCAGCTGTGCGCGCCCTGCCCGCCCGGCTGCACGATCGCCGGCTTGCCGGTCTTGCCGAAGCGCGCTGCCGGCACTTCAACTGGGCGCCCGGTCTTCATGTCCACGTGCGTGGCCCAGGTGACGGTCGTATACGGATCGGCCGACAGCAACTGGCCGCTCTTCGCGTCGAGCAAGTAGAAGAATCCGTTCTTGGATTCCTGCATCAGCACATGGCGCTTGCCACCGGCGAGGTCCAGGTCCGCGAGCATCACCGGGCTCGTCGCATCGAAGTCCCAGGTCTCGGCCGGCGCGGTCTGGTAATGCCAGGCGTATTCACCGGTGTCCGCATTCACGGCGATCAGCGAATTCAGGAACAGGTTGTCACCGCCACCGGGCGAGCGCGCCTCGGCGACCCAGGGCGTGCCGTTGGCCGTGCCGAAGTAGACGAGGTTGGTCGTGGGGTCATAGGCGATGCCGTCCCACACCGTGCCGCCACCGAGCTTCCAGTAGAGGTCGCCGTTCCAGGTCTTCGCGGCGGCCGCCAGCTGCGGGCTTTCGTAAGGCTTCGTGGGATCGCCGGGGACCGTGAAGAAGCGCCACAGCAGGTGGCCGTCCTTCGCATCGTAGGCAGACACATAGCCGCGCACGCCGATCTCGGAACCGGCATTGCCGATGAACACTTTGCCGTTGGCGACGCGCGGTGCGCCGGTGCTGGTATAGGGCTTGGCCGGATCGACGGTGATCACTTCCCAGCGCTTGCGACCGGTCCTGGCGTCGATCGCGATGAGGCGGCCGTCATAGCTGCCGAGATAGAGCGTGTCACCCCAGGCCGCGAGCCCACGGTTCACGACATCGCAGCAGCCCTTGATGCCGATGCTGCCCGGCACCTGCGGGTCGAAGGTCCACAGCCGCTTGCCGGTCTTCGCGTTGAACGCGTAGACCTTGCTCCAGGCCGTGGTGACATAGAGCACGCCATCGATGACCAGCGGCGTGGCTTCCTGGCCGCGATTCGTGTCGAAGTCCGCGTACCAGACGAGGCCGAGTTTCGAGACGTTGTCGGGCGTGATCTGGACGAGCGGGCTGAAACGCTGCTCGTCATGCGTGCGACCGACCGAGAGCCAGTTGCCGGGCTCCTGGTCCGCATTGCGCAGGCGGGTTTCCGTGACACCCGCGGCAAGGCCGGTAAGCGGCAGCAGGGCCGCGAGGAAGAAAGCCCGCAGACCTGCCACACGCCGTGCCATGGCTTACAGCTTGATGCGGCCGCCGCCGCCCATTCCGCCCATGCCACCCATATCGCCGCCCGCACCGGGGACGACGATGCGCGACTGCTGCTCGCGCCGCATCTCGCGTGCCTCCTCGATCGCCTGCTCCAGCGCGCCGCGCACGGCCTGCGGGAACTGCGCGATGGCCTCTGCCAGCGTCTCCACTTCCATCTCGAAGCCCAGCGGCAGTACACCGCCCGGCGTCAGCAGTTGCGTCTGGCCACTGAACAGCACCTTGCGCGACGGATCAGCGTGGCCGTCGGTCGTGATCGGCGACAGGCGGCGGATCGTGCCGGCCGTACGGTCGGTGAAGAGTTCCTCGCGGTAGAGGTTCGCGCCGTCGAAGGAGATCTCGGGCAGGTTCGGATCGTTGGACATGATGCTTTCCGACGCCGGCCTGGCCGGCAGTGAAGGTGGATCAGGGTGGCGATCTTAACCCTGTTCGCCGCGACCCAGCGCCTGGCGAAGCACCGGCAGCATGGGCAGGTCTGCCTCCAGCAGGTCGCAGTGGTCCAACTCGGCCGCCGTGACCCAGCGCAGCGCCTGGCCATCGAGTCCACGCACCTCGCCCTCGTGACGCAGGACGAGCCACAGCCCGATCTCCACCGAGCGGTCCGCATAGTCATGGCGGAACACCGCCAGACGCTGGCTCGCATCGACACGCACGCCCAGTTCCTCGGCCAGCTCGCGGACGACGGCCCGGGCCTCGTCTTCGCCGGGTTCGATCTTGCCGCCGGGGAATTCCCAGCGACCGGCCTGCCATTTACCGGGAGGACGCTGTGCGATGAGCACGCGTCCGCTGCGGTCGACGAGCACCGCCGCGACGACGCGCAGGATTTCTGGAGGGGTGGATGACATCCCGTTACCCTTGCACAGGCCATCCAAGGCAACAAGACCCGAGGGTCCGCCGTGTCGCACGCTTCATCGTCCCGCCACTTCCAGCAGGCTGCAGGCTTCGATGCAGCCGGCCGCCATGACGACGCGATCAACGAGCTCGCGCTCGGCACGCAGGCCCGCGACCCGCACTGCGCGCGCCTGCTCGGCCTGCGGCTGCTGACCGGCGACCGTTCTCCCCTGCTGCCCAAGGAAGGCCTGCGCTTTCTCAGTGAAGCCGCGGATGCAGGCCTGCCTGAAGCGGCAGCCCGTGCGGCCGGCATCCTCGCGGTGGGCGTGAACCTGCCTGCGGATTGGCAACTGGGACTGCTGTGGCTGACACGCGCCGCGGAGCTCGGCTGGGAACTGGCCCAGCGCCAGCTGCGCGCGCTGTGTAGCGACCCCACGCTGGCCGCAGCGCCCGCCACGGACGCCACAGGCTGGCAACGGATCGCGTCGGGCGTCGATCTGAACCACTGGCGCAGCGCTCCGGAATGCATCGTCCGTAGCGAATCGCCGCGCGTGGTGGAAGCGCGCGAAGTGCTGGCACCCAGGCTGTGCGAATTCCTGGTTTCGCTGGCACCCCATCGGCTGGAACCGGCGCGCGTCTATGACCCGGTGACGCGCAGCGACGTGATCGCGCCCCACCGCAACAACACGATCGCGACCTTCGACATCTTCAGCCTCGAATACGCGCATGTGCTGGTGCAGGCGCGGATCGCCGCGGCCTGCAACGTGTCGGAAAAGCAGCTGGAAGCACCCTCGGTCCTGCATTACTCGCCGGGCGAGGAGATCCAGGACCACTTCGATTTCGTCGACCCGAAGTCGACGCCGGACTACGCCGCGGAAATCGCTGCGAACGGCCAGCGCCTCATGACCTTCCTGCTTTACCTGAACGACGACTACGACGGCGGCGAAACGGCCTTTCCCAAGCTGGGCCTGCGGCACAAGGGCCGGCGCGGTGACGGTCTGTTCTTCGTCAACGCGCTGCCCGACATGTCGCCGGACCTGCGCACGCTGCACGCGGGCTGCCCGACCACGCGCGGCGAGAAGTGGATCATCACGCAGTTCATCCGCAGCCGGCCGGTGCGGTAAATAAAAAAGGCGGCGGATCTTTCGATCCGCCGCCTTGGTCGATCACGACC
>CANGMU010000157.1 GCA_947454665.1 Pseudomonadota bacterium
CACCGGCCAGCGCGGCCGCGTCCTCGACCTTCGGCGCGGTGAACGGATGATGCATGGCCACCCAGCGCTTCTCGTCGCCGTCCCACTCGAACATCGGGAAGTCCACGACCCACAAGGGGCGCCAGCCCGGCTCGACGAGCTTGAGATCCTGGCCGACCTTCAGGCGCAGCGCGCCCAGCGCGTCGCAGACCACCTTGGCGGAATCCGCACCGAAGAAGATCAGGTCATCGTCCTGCGCACCCGTGCGATCGAGGATGCCGGCCAGCGCCTCGTCGCTGAGGAACTTCGTGATCGGTGACTGCAGGCCGTCGCGGCCCTTCGCCTTCTCGTTGACCTTGATGTAGGCCAGGCCCTTCGCGCCATAACGGCCCACGAAGGCCGTGTAGTCGTCGATCTCCTTTCGGGACAGTGCGGCACCACCCGGCGCCCGCAGGGCCGCCACGCGGCCCGTGGGGCTGGCAGCGGGGGCGGAGAAGACCTTGAAATCGCAGCCGGCGACGAGGTCCGCGACGTCGACCAGCTCCAGCGACACGCGCAGGTCCGGCTTGTCGGAACCGTAACGGCGCATTGCCTCGGCATAGCTCATGCGCGGGAACGGATCCGGCAGCGCCGTTTCGAGCACCTTGGCGAACAGGTCGCGGATCAAGCCTTCCATCAGGCCCATGATCTCGTCCTGCGACAGGAACGACGTCTCGATATCCAGCTGTGTGAACTCCGGCTGGCGGTCGGCGCGCAGGTCCTCGTCACGGAAGCAGCGGACGATCTGGTAATAGCGGTCGAAGCCCGAGACCATCAGCAGCTGCTTGAAGATCTGCGGCGACTGCGGCAGCGCGAAGAACTTGCCGTGGTGCGTGCGCGAGGGCACGAGATAGTCGCGCGCGCCTTCCGGCGTCGCCTTGGTCAGCATCGGCGTCTCGATATCGAGGAAGCCGTGGTCATCCATGTAACGGCGCATCGCGCTGGTCACGCGGTGACGCAGGCGCAGGCGCTGGTTCATCTCCTCGCGGCGCAGGTCGAGATAACGGTAACGCAGGCGCACTTCCTCGCTGACGTGCTCGTCCAGCTGGAAGGGCAGCGGCTCGGAACGGTTCAGCACCGTAATGCCGCGTGCCAGCAATTCGATCTGCCCGGACGCGATGTTCGCGTTGGCCGTGCCGGCCGGCCGCGCGCGAACCAGCGCCCGCACGGAGATCACGTATTCGTTGCGCAGCCGCTCGGCGTCCCCGAATAGCTGCTGGTCGTCCGGATCGAACACGACCTGGACCAGGCCTTCACGGTCGCGCAGGTCCACGAAAATGACCCCGCCATGGTCGCGGCGACGGTTCACCCAGCCGGCAACGGTGACCTCCTGGCCGATGAGGGATTCGTTGACCTGGCCGCAATAGTGGCTGCGCATGAGAAAACCCGCGGAAAATGGAACCGACGGATGTTACGGACACCCCCCGGAGGCCGCAACCGGGCCGGAAACGAAAACGGCGACAGGCCCGTCAAGGCCTGCCGCCGCTGGATCGGCGATCCCGGACGGACCGTCAGTGCTTGTAGTTGAAGCCCAGCACGAAACGACGACCGTAGGCATCGAAGTTGTTGCTGACGGTCTGCGACGAGCCGCGCAGGTTGTTGCTCGGGATGATCATCGGGTGCTTGTCCAACAGGTTCGTGACGAACAACGACACGTCCCAGGCGTGCCCTGCCTTCGTCTCGAAGTGGTACCCGAACCGGGCATTGGTGTTGAAGTAGCTCGGCAGCGTGTTGTAATCGACATCCGGCGCCAGTTTGGTGACGCCATTCACGACCACGCGACCGGCCTGGAAGTCCGCCACGTCGATGAACGTCGTGTTGATCTTCGACTTGCTGATGTATTCCTCGCTGAGCAGGAAGCTCCAGTCGCCCAGGGTGTAGGTCAAGCCCAGGTTGGCCTTCCAGTCCGGGTACAGCACGCCGCTGGTGAAGCCACCGTTGAAGTTGTTGACCAGGCCCGTGTTGGAAGCCTGGTTGGAACGTTCAATGAGTTGGCTGGCGAAGCCACGGAAGGTCAGGGTCTCCGGCAGGGAGCTGAAGAAGTCCGGACGCAGGGTGTATTGCACCTCGTAGTCGATGCCCCGCACCGCCGTCTTGGCGATGTTGAGGTAGGTATCGAGCACGCGGCCGATGACCTTCGTCGTCGGGTCACGCTCGACGTAGGCACACAGGGCCGTGTTGCCGTTGAAGCAATCGGTGACGATGCGCTGGAAGCCCAGCGTGCCGATCGCATCCTTGACCTCGATGTCGTAGTAGTCGGCCGAGATCTGCAGGCCCGCGGCAAAGCTCGGGCGATACACCAGGCCAAAGGTCTTGGTATCGGCCTTTTCCGGCTTGAGGTTCGGATTGCCGGTGGTGACCGGGGTCACGGTGTAGCTGCAGGTGTTCGTGCTGAACAGGTACTGGCAGGCCGCCACGACCGGATCCGGGTTGATGTTGCCGCCGCTGCCCTGGCTGTCGAAACGCTCGGAGAACGTCGGTTCGCGGACGTCGCGGGACAGCGTCGCCCGGAAGCGCAGGTCATCATAGGCTTGGAAGTCGAGCCCGACCTTGTACGACTCCACCGCGCCCGTGGACGAATACGTGGAGCTGCGGATGGCGAGGTTAGTCGTCAGGCTCTGGCCCGTCGAGGTCTTGAGCAGCGGGACATTGAGCTCGCCGAAGACTTCCTTCACGTCGTAGTCGCCGGCGATCGGCGGCACGGTCGAGAACGCAAAGATGTTCGGACTGCCCGTGGCGTAACCCGTGGGCACGCCGCGAATGCCGAGGGTCGGCAGGTTGAGCGGCGGACCCGCGTGATCGAGGTCGATCGGGTAGGCCTGCTGAGTCAGGCTTTCCGTACGGTAGGTGGCGCCCAGGGCCGCGTTGACCGAGCCGGCCCAGCCCTCGAACAGCTTGCCGGTAAGCAGGGCCTCGGCGAAGTCCTGCTTGACGACGCTGATGCCCCACTTGTTGCCGGTGACGTAATCGTTGGCTTCCTTGGACACATTGCCCTGGCCAAAGATGTTGAGCGGCACGCAGCCGGAGATGCTGTTGTCGAGGCCGATCGGCGTCTGCAGCAACTGGCCGTACTTGTCCTTGCGGCCCGGATAGGCAGCCTGCGTGGCCGCCGCAATGGCGGCGGCGGAGGGATTGGTGAGCTGCACGTTGCACACGGTCTTGCCCGTGACCGGATCACGCACTGCGTCCAGCGCCAGGAACAGGCGGTCGGTACGCACCTCGCCATACACGGCGGTGTACTTGTGCGAGCGGCCCGACTGCCAGGTGCCCTTCAGGTGCCAGTTGTCGTTGAGGTCGGCGTCGACACCGGCACTCCACGTGAACATGGTGTGCACGTTGCGGGCCGTCTCGGACTGGTTGAAGTTGCTGAGGCCCGGGAACTGGCCGAGCTTGTTGACCTTGATCGAGGACACGTTCTTCGCCGTCATCTCGGCCTGCACGGCCGCCGGCAGGAAGGGGTTGCCCGAGAAGATCGTCGCGTAGTACGGATCTTCGAGTTCCGGATTGCCACGCAGGCCCACCGAATCGGAAGACGACGAACCGAACAGCGCGTTGCCGAACACCTGCACGCGATCGGTGAGGTCGTACTGCGCACCCACGAAGGCCGAGTTCTCATTCACGCGGGCGCCGAAGGGGCCGCCGCGCTGACCGAGGTCTGCGTACTGGTATTCCGGTCCGCCCTGCATCGTGCCGATGCCGGCGTTGCTGTAGCTGCCGCGGACGAAGGGACGCACGCCCGTGCCGTCCTGGGTGAACGCATAATTCAGGTAGCCGAAGCTCGGGACCGCCGTGGTGCCGTTGGCCAAGTAGGCATTGTCGATGCGGCCGAAGGGCGAGAAGTTGGGCTGGCTCAGGTTGGGGCGCGTGATGCGGACGGGCTGCGCCGGCGTCGCGGCGGCGCTCACGTAGGCCGGATTGGCGACATAGCCCCAGCGCTGGTACCAGTCACCCAGCTTGGAAGGATCGCGCTCGATCTGGTCGATGTGGCTGTAGTCCACCGACGCGGTGAGGTGCAGCTTGTCGCCGACCTTCATGCCGCCGGTGACGCTGCCCTTGACGTTGAAACCGTCGCCCCGCTCGGTGATGCCGGTGCTGGCACTGGCCTTGAGGCCCTGGAACTTGCGATCCAGCACGAAATTGACCACACCGCCGACGGCGTCAGCACCGTACTGCGCGGACGCGCCACCGGTGATGATGTCGACGCTCTTGATGAGGCCGTTCGGCAGTACGCCGACGTTGACGGCACCGCCGCGGTCGTCCTGCACGACGCGCGAACCATCCAGCAGGACGAGCGTGCGCTGCGCGCCGAGGCCGCGCAGGTTGACGTAGCTGGCACCGGCATTGCCGAACAACGCGCCCGAGCCGCGCTGCGCGGACTCGGTCTGGAAGAGCTGGGGGAGCTTGTCGAGCTGGTCAGCCAGAGCGGCGCCCGGGTTGTTCTTGATGAGGTCAGCGGCTGCGACCGAGGTGACGGGCACCGGCGTGGTCATGCCGTTGGTCTGGCGGATACGCGTACCGGTGACGACGATCTCCTGCGGCTCTTCCGACGCAGCAGTCTGCGCCAGGGCGACGTTGCCGGACACCGTTGCAACCGCAACGCCACTCCACACACCGAAACGGATTGCGCGCGCAACGGACTGCGCGACAGAAGACTGCCTCATGATTCCCCCGGACTTTTGTAGTTCTAAATTGCGGGGATCGTTCCCGAAAGAAACCTCACGCCCACAGGACATGGAAGTTTCAACGACCGCCCTGTGCACAACGTATCGTATCCACGGCCCGCCCTGCAACCGCCCCGACCGGGGGCGGGCGTCAAAGACCAGGGTCTGAGTCGCCTGACGGCGTGCCCTGGGGGCACATCGAAGGGGGTGCCACCACGCCGAGCGTGACGATCATCTTCATCGCGTCGTCCACGCTCATGTCGAGCTCGATGACTTCATCCGCTGGTGCGAGAAAGATGAAACCCGACGTCGGGTTCGGCGTTGCCGGCACGAAGAGACAGAGTTGCGCACGACCGGTCTTGTCATCGATCTCGACCAGGTCACTGGCCGTGACAAAGGCGATGCTCCAGATGCCTTTGCGCGGGTATTCCACGAGCACGACCTTGCGGAATCCTCCACCCGTGGAAACCAGGGTCTCGGTGAAGCCCTTCACGCCGGAGTAGATGGAACGCACCAGCGGGATGCGATTCAGGAAATCTTCCCACCAGCCGATGAGCGTGCGGCCGATGAGGTTGGCGACGAGAAGGCCCGTCACCAGCAACAGCACCAGCGCGACGATCGCGCCGAAACCCGGGATGTGGAAACCCAGCACGGTGTCCGGGCGGTACGCGACAGGCAGGAGCGGCAACAGCCGATCCATCATGTCCAGCAGGAACTTGAAGGCCAGATAGGTGACGAACAGCGGGACCCAGACAAGGAGCCCCGCCATGAGGTAGCGACGGAATCCCCTCGCGAGGGGCCCCTTCACTTGCTTGCCTTGGACTTGGCCTTTGTCTTGGCTGGCTTGACGGGCTTGGCCTTCGCCTTGGGCTCGGCCTTGGGCTTGGACTCCGGCTTCGGCGCCTCGACCTTGGCCGGATTGGCCGCCGGCGCGTCGGAAGACGTCGACGCCGGCTCACTGTCACCCGCCAGGTTGCGCTTGCGGTCGCCATCGCCCTTGAAGTCGGTTTCGTACCAGCCGCCGCCCTTGAGGCGGAAGACCGGTGCCGAGA
>CANGMU010000158.1 GCA_947454665.1 Pseudomonadota bacterium
AATTGGGCGCGCAGGGCGAGCGCTATGACCTCGTGGTCGTCGACCCGCCGGCCTTCATCAAGCGCCGCAAGGACCAGCATCAGGGGGAGGCCGCGTATCGCAAGCTCAACCAGTTGGCGATGAAACTGCTCACCGACGATGCGATCCTCGTCAGCTGTTCCTGCTCCTTCCATCTGGCGCAGGAGACACTGCCCACCTTGTTGCAGACCGCGGCCAGCAACCTGAACCGCACGCTGCAGCTGCTGGAGTTCGGCGGCCAGTCGCCGGACCATCCGGTGCATCCGGGCATCCCGGAAACGAAATACCTGAAGACCCTGTTCTGCCGGGTCACGCGCTGAAGATCGGCCCCCGGTAGAATCGACTTCCATGCTGACCTATCCGCAGATCGATCCGATCGCCGTGCACCTCGGGCCCCTGCGGATCCACTGGTACGGGATCATGTACGTGCTGGGCTTCGGCATCGCCTGGTGGCTCGCGCGGCGTCGGGCGATGCAGGCCGGCAGCCGCTGGACCCCGGTCGACGTGGACGACCTGATCTACTGGGCCATGCTCGGCGTGATCCTCGGCGGCCGGCTCGGTTACGTGCTCTTCTATGGCACGGCCTTCTGGGCGCAGGATGCGCTTTATCCGCTCAAGATCTGGGAGGGCGGCATGTCCTTCCACGGTGCGCTGATCGGTGTGCTGGTGAGCCTTGCGCTGTTTGCCTGGCGTCGGGGCCGCAACGTCCTGGACGTCATGGATTTCACCGCACCACTGCCGGGCCTCGGCATCCTCGCCGGTCGTATCGGCAACTTCATCAACGGCGAACTCTGGGGCGGCCCCACGCAGCAGCCCTGGGGCTTTCTCGTGCCGACCGGCCCCGGTGGAATGCTGGAAGGCCGCCATCCCTCGCAGCTCTATGAAGGGCTGCTCGAGGGGCTCGCGCTGTTCCTGATCCTGTGGACGTTCTCGTCGAAGCCACGCCCGCGCGGTGCCGTGATCGGCCTGGGCCTGGCTTGGTATGGCCTGGTGCGCATCCTGATCGAACTCGTCCGCATCCCGGATGCGCAGCTGGGCTATCTGGCTTTCGGCTGGGTCACGATGGGCCAGCTGTTGTCGCTGCCGATGCTGCTGGGCGGCGTTGCGCTGCTGGCGTTGTCGCGGTGGCGTCCCGTGCCCTCGGGCAACACCGGGGCTGCGACATGAAGGCCTATCTGGAACTGCTGCGCGCGGTGCGCGAGCGGGGCACGCGCAAGACCGATCGCACAGGCACCGGCACGTTGTCGCTGTTCGCCTGGCAGTCTCGCTTTGACCTGTCGGCCGGCTTCCCGCTGGTGACAACGAAGAAAATCCATCTGCCTTCCGTCGTGCACGAGTTGCTGTGGTTCCTGCGCGGCGAAACGAACACGGCATACCTGCGTGAGCACGGCGTGACGATCTGGGACGAGTGGGCGGACGAACAGGGCGAGCTCGGTCCGATCTATGGTCGCCAGTGGCGCGCCTGGGGTGCGGGCGAGGGCCGCGTCATCGACCAGATGACGCAGGTCGTTGAAACCTTGCGCAAGTCGCCGGATTCACGGCGCATGATCGTGAGTGCCTGGAACGTCGGCGAGTTGGAGCGCATGGCGCTGCTGCCCTGCCATGTGATGTTCCAGTTCTACGTGGCCGACGGCCGGCTGTCCTGCCAGCTCTACCAGCGCAGCGCCGACGTCTTTCTGGGCGTGCCCTTCAACATCGCGTCCTACGCGCTGCTGACGCACATGGTCGCGCAGCAATGCGATCTGTTGCCCGGCGATTTCATCTGGACCGGTGGCGATTGCCACCTCTACCTGAACCACCTCGAGCAGGCCGACCTCCAGTTGTCGCGCCAGCCGCTGCCGTTGCCGACCTTGCAATTCAAGCGTCGTCCGGAGACCTTGTTCGATTACCACGCAGAGGATATCGAGTTCGTGAACTACCAAAATCATCCGGCGATCAAGGCGCCTGTGGCGGTCTGAATCATGGCTACCAAGGCAAAGAAAAAAGCAAAGAAGGCCCCGAAGCTTGCGCCGGACCCCTACCAGCCGAACCCCTGGTACGTGGTGCGCAATTCGAAGGTGCATGGCAAGGGTTGTTTCGCGCGCCAGGACATCCCCAAGGGCACGCGAATCGCTGAATACGTCGGCGACCGCATCACCTGGGACGAAGCGGATACGCGCTACGAAGGCTACGACGTCAACGACAACCACACCTTCCTGTTCATCGTCGACCGCAAGACGGTGATCGATGGCGGCGTGGGCGGCAACGACGCGCGCTACATCAACCACTCCTGCGGCGAGAACTGCTCGTCCACGGTTGAAAAGGGCCGCGTGTACATCGACGCGAACCAGTTCATCAAGAAGGGCGAAGAGCTCGGATACGACTACCAGATCGGTCGCGACAAGAACGATCCGGAGAACGTCGACGAGATCTACGCCTGCCGCTGTGGCGCGCCGAAATGCCGCGGCACGATGCTGTGGCCGGCCAAGCGTCCGAAGCCGAAGAAGCGCAAGAAGGCCAAGTCGGTCGCTGCGAAGTCGGCGGGCAAGAAGAAGTCCGCCAAGAAGGCAGGCAAGAAGACGGTCGCCAAGAAGGCTGCCAAGAAGGCTGCGAAGAAAGTAGCGCGCAAGTCGGCCAAGAAGGCCGCCAAGCGCGCTGCCGCGCGCGGCTGATCCAGCACACGGGGAACGGCACGACATGTCCCACACAGGCAACCGGCGAATGACCTTCGCCGGCGTCATCGGCGCCCTCGGCATTGTTTACGGCGACATCGGCACCAGTCCGCTGTATGCCATGAACACGGCCCTCAATGCCGCCGCCGGTGGTGGGGTGCCCGATGCGTCCATGGTGCTTGGCGTGCTGTCCCTCGTGTTCTGGAGCCTGCTGGTCGTCGTCACGCTGAAATACGTGGTGCTGATCCTGCGGGCGGACAACCAGGGCGAGGGCGGCATCCTGTCGCTCTTCGCCTTGGTGCAGCGGCAGCTCGGTGCCGCAGGGGAATGGCGACGCTACATCGTCGTCCTCGCGGTGCTGGGTGCTGCGCTCTATTACTGCGATGCGCTGATCACACCGGCGATCTCGGTCATGTCGGCGGTCGAGGGACTATCCTTGCTCGACGAGGGCATGAGCGAATCCATCGTGCCGGTGACGCTCGTCGTGCTGGTGCTGCTGTTCTCGATCCAGCGCTATGGCACGGCCAAGGTCGGCAGCCTGTTCGGTCCGGTGATGGTGCTCTGGTTCCTGACGCTGGGCGTGACCGGTGGCATGTCGCTGGCGCAGAACCCGGCTGTGCTGGCCGCCCTGAATCCCATTCACGCGGTGCAGATGCTCAGCATCAGCCCTGCGATTTCGACGGCCGTGATCGGCAGCGTTTTCCTGACGCTGACCGGTGGCGAAGCGCTCTATGCGGACATGGGCCACTTCGGCAAGGGCCCGGTGCGCGTGGCCTGGTTCGGCATGGTCTGGCCCTGCCTGCTGCTGAATTACTTTGGCCAGGGTGCCTACCAGCTCGCGCATCCCGGCAAGCCCGGCCAGCTGCTGTATTCACTGATCCCCGAGCCGGTGCTGCCGGCGGTCGTGATCCTCGCCACCGCAGCCACGGTCATCGCCTCGCAGGCGACGATCACCAGCGCCTTTTCGATGACGCGCCAGGCCGTGCAGCTGGATTTCCTGCCGCGCGTGCGCGTCCTGCAGACATCGGAAACCGAGGAAGGCCAGATCTACGTCCCGATCATCAACACGCTGATCATGATCGCCGTGATGGTGTTCGTGGTTGCCTTCGGTTCCTCTGCCGCGCTGGCCGGAGCCTATGGCGCCGCCGTCGCCGGCACGATGGCCATCACGACTGTATTGGGCTGCATACTCGCGGCCACGGCCTGGAACTGGCCGCGCTGGCGCGTGGTGCTGACCTTCCTGCCGCTGGCCGTGATCGACTCCGCCTTCCTGATCGGTAATTTCGCCAAGATCGCCGAAGGCGCCTGGGTGCCCATGGTGCTGTCGGCCATCCTCTTCGCCGTGTTCATGATCTGGCGCGGTGGTCGCCAGCAACTGCGCAAGGCCCTCGCCGCCGAAGCGATCCCGATGGAGAAGATCGGCGAGTTGCTCGAGGGCGTGACGCGCGTGCCGGGCACGGCCGTGTTCCTGGCCAGTTCCGCGAAGTACGTGCCGAGCGCGCTGCTGCGCAACCTCGAGCACAACCACATCGTCCACGAACATGTGGTGATCCTGAACCTCGAGATCGCGCGGACTCCGCGGCAGGATCCGGCCGATCGCGTGAAGATCGACCACATCACCTCGGAGATCTCCGTGCTCCGGGCGCGCTTCGGCTACATGGAAACGCCGGACGTCAGCGAGGCGCTGAAACAGGCGCGTAGCCGGGGTCTGAAGCTCTTCGTCGACGATTGTTCCTTCTTCGTCGGCTGGCACCGCGTGCTGCCGCGCACGCGAGTGGGCTATGTGGGCCTGAAGCAGCGCATCTTCGCGTGGCTGCAGGGCCGCAGCACGCAGGCCTCCGAATTCTTCCGCATGCCGGAACGGCGCGTGATCGCGCTCGTGACGCAGGTGGAGATCTGACCGCATGAACGGCGGACGCCCGCGCCTGACGGCGGTCGTGGCCGCGACCGAGAACGACGTCATTGGTCGTGACAACGGCATGCCTTGGCACCTGCCGGCGGATCTGGCTTATTTCAAATCCGTCACGATGGGCCACCCGGTGCTGATGGGCCGCAAGACCTTCGAGGCCATCGGTCGCCCCTTGCCGGGTCGGCGCAACCTCGTGCTGTCACGCGATGCATCGCGTGCCATCCCGGGGGTGGACGTCGTCACGTCGCTGGACGAGGCGCTGGATGCGGTGGGCGATGTGCCGGAGCTCATGGTCATCGGCGGTGCGGCGCTGTATGCCCTGGCGATGCCGCACACGGACCGCGTGCACCTCACGCGGCTGCACATGACTTTGGACGGTGACGCATTCTTCCCGCGCCTGCCGGACACCGAGTGGGTGGAGACCTCGCGCAGCGCGCGTCGTCCTGCCGACGAGCGCAACGCCTGCGAGATGAGCTTCCTGGTCTACGACCGCCGTCAGCGTTCCTGAAGCGGCGGCAGGGACGCCACCAGCGCGTCGGCGCGTGCCCAGTCGATTGCCTCGAGCCACGGCAGGCTGCCATCCACGCGGGGTGCAGTCAGCGCCTCGAGGATCTCCTGCTGTTGCTGGCCACGGGCCAGGGCCGTTGAATAGCGGATCCGGTCGTGGAACATGACCATTGAATACCGCGGGATGAACTGGCCCGGATAGCGGCGTTCCAGTTCCAGCGCGAGGGAGCGCTGCAACTGGAAGCGCGGATCGCGCACGCCGGCCCGCATCTCGGCGTAATTTTCCAGCGCCATCTGGGCAATGGCATCGGCATCCGGTTTGCGCAGCTGGCTGAAGCGTTCGAACGCATCGCCATGCGCATCTTCGGCCAGCATTACATCGAGGATGCGGCAGTCCTCGAAGGCGCAGTTCATGCCCTGTCCGTGGAAGGGCACGATGGCATGCGCCGCGTCGCCGATGAGCAGCATGCGCTCGCCGTCATGCCAGGGATCGCAGTACACCGTGCCCAGCTTGGATTGCGGGTGCGCGCGGAACTGCGCCTCCAGATCCGGCAGCAGGGATGACACGTCGGGGAACACGCGCTTGAAGAAGGCACGCACGGTCTCGTCGCTGTCCAGCGCGGCAAATCCATCCTGT
>CANGMU010000159.1 GCA_947454665.1 Pseudomonadota bacterium
GAGCTGCAGATCCTGTCGGCCCACGTGACCGGTCGGGCCGCACATGGTGCCTCGAGCGACCCGGCGCATTCGGCGCGCATCGATGCGACCAACTTCGCGCTGGCCAATGACGACGGTGCCGGGACGCGCGACTATGCAGGCGCCGATGTCATCCTGATCGGCGTGTCGCGCACGAGCAAGACGCCGACTTCCCTGTTCCTGGCCCTGCAGTACGGCATCTCGGCGGCGAACTATCCGCTGACCGACGAGGACCTGGAAACCGCGCGGCTGCCCAAGGTGCTGCTGCCCTGGAAGCACAAGCTGCACGGGCTCACGATCCGTCCGGAACGCCTGCAGCAGATCCGGCAGGAACGGCGGCCTGGCAGTCGCTACGCCTCGCCGCAGCAGGTGCAGTACGAGGTGCGCACGGCATTGGCCCTGTTCGATCGTCAGGGCATCCCGTACATCGACGTGACCGAATGCAGCGTCGAAGAGATCGCGAGCCGCATCCTCAACGAGAAGAACCTCGCAAGACGCGTCAGGACCTGAACCCCGAAGGGACTCCCATGCGATCGATCAGTCTTTGGGTCTGTCTGGCCGCATTCGACTCATTCGCGATGGCGCAGGAGTCGCCGACGATGGATTTCGATATCCGCGTGAACCTCGCGGACCAGCGCGAGGTCCACCAGAAGGCCGCGCTTTCGGATCGCACTGCGCAGCGCGTGGTCTTGGACGACGGGCTCGCCGTCGACCTGAACATCAAGGCCCCCGCCTGGGGCGGCCGGTGGATCGAGGCTTGGCTGCTGGACACCAGCGGTGGAGCTGACAGACGGCTGACGCTGATGGATTGGCCGTTCCGGCTCGATCCACCGTGGCCCCTGCAGCGGCTTGCCTTTAGCGTATGCGGGGACCGCATCATTGCCCTGCGGGATATGACGCCGGGCCGTTGCGTTGGCCTGTTGCCGATGGCGAAGCCGGATCGTCTGCTGGGTGATTGCGGTGGCGGCGGCTTCCGCTGCCTCGGCGTCTACGAGGGGCTGCCGAACAAGATTGGCACGCGTTCGCGCATCGCGCCGCGCTCCGAAGCCGGCGAGCCGCTGACCGTGGTCGGTCGCGTGCTGGATGCGAAGGGGAAGCCTCGCGCGGGCGTGATCGTGTATGGATACCAGACCGACCGGACCGGCGAGTATCCGACCGCGTTGCCGCCTCGGAGCGCGCTCTCGAATTACCACGGACGCCTGCGCGGCTGGGCGCGCAGCGATGCGCAGGGTCGTTACCGCTTCGACACCATCCTGCCTGGTAGCTATGGCGGCAACCCGGCGCACATCCACATGAACGTCATCGAGCCGGGCTGCGGCACCTATTACATCGATGATCTGATGTTCGAGGGCGACGAGAACCTGGTGCGCCTGACGACCGCGCAGCGGGCCCTGGAACTGAAGGGCCTTGGGGGTTCCGGTGTTGGAACCCTGGTGCGGCATGGCAAGGGCTGGACCGTTACGCGGGACGTCCACCTCGGCGAGAACGTGGCGGGCTACACCGACTGCGGCAGCACGCCGCGTTCCTAGGCCGATATCCCGCGATACAGGTCAGCTTCTTCAGCTGCGGGAAGTAGCCACGCGGTGCAGGCTGGTCTCCGGTCGTGCTTGACCGGGTAAATTCCTGTAGCTACAGTAAATGCGCGCCAGCTTCGATGCGGCAAAACGCGATGAAACGCTCCGGGAGCGCGGCCTGGACATGGCGCATGCCGGCGAAGTGTTTCGCGGGTTGCACCTCACGCGGGTCGACGACCGGGAAGACTACGGTGAGCCCCGATACGTAACTGCGGGCTGGCTGGACGGGCGAATCGTGATCGTTGTCTGGACGCCTCGTGGTGTCGCAAGACGGATCATCAGCATGAGGCATTGCCATGAGCGCGAAGCGAAAAAGCTCCGTCCGCATCTCTTCGAAGCGGGATGAAGCGCCCGAGATCGATGAAAAATGGATCGTGGAGGCTGATCTCTTCCGCGGCGCCAAGCTCGTGCGCCGCGGTCGGCCACGGCTCGAAAATCCGCGCGTGCTGTTATCGCTGCGCCTTCCGCAGGACGTGATCGAATCGTGGAAGGCGTCGGGCCCGGGTTGGCAAACCCGCATGGCTGAGGTGCTTGAAAAGAAACGCCCTCGGCCTGCTTCGTCCGCTCGCTGAAATCAGGCCGGCACTTCGCCCACGACCGTCGTGCGATAGAGCTCGCGGCGATAGCCGTGGTAGTCATTGAAGGCCTGGTGCACGCAGAGCCGGTTGTCCCAGATCGCGAGCATGTCCGGTTCCCAGCGCAGCCGGCAGGTGAAGGCCGCCTGCACGAGGTGGTTGGCCAAGTAATCGATGATCGGCGCAGCTTCGAACTCGTCGAATCCTTCGATGCCGATCGCATAGGCACCATCGAGATACAACGCCTTTTCGCCCGTCACCGGATGCGTGCGCACCATCGGGTGGAAGTTGCCACGCACCTTGCGCTGCAGGTCCTCCGACAGCTGGCCCGTGTGCTTGGTCGACGCGAGCCGGCCCAGCGGGCTGTCGCGTTCCTCGGCCCCTGCCTGGGCCGAGGCGAGCACGTCGCGCATCGAAAAATGGGTGCGCAGGCCCGCGATCATCTTCTGGTACGCGGGGCTCAGGCTGGCCAGCGCGAGCGCTGAATTGGCCCACTGCGTGTCGCCGCCGAAGGGCGGCACCTCGATCGAGCGCAGCGCGGTGATCGCCGGCGGCTTCGGCATGAAGGGCGAGTCGGTATGCCAGCCCTCACCGAACACCATCTTCGATTTGTCGTCGGCTTCCTTGATCAGCGGATGCACGTTCGCGTGGCCGGGCACACCCTTGGTGTAGGCGTCTTCGGCAAAAGGACCGAACCCCAGGCTGAAGGCCTCGTGTTCCGCATGGGTGATCTTCTGGCCGCGGAAGAAAATCATCTTGTGGCGGTAGAGCGCGTCGCGGATCTCGACGAACTGCGCCTCGCTGACCTGGGCGAGGTTCACGCCGCGGATCTCCGCACCCAGGGCTGCGGCGAGCGGCAGCGCCTCGATGTGCTGATAGGGCTTGGCGTGGTTGTCGAACTGGCCGGTGGGGTGCAGGACGCGACGCATACAGGATTCCTCGGTTGGCGTTCCGTAATGCTTAACAGGTTAAGTGATGACTTGTAAAAAAGCCACCGTTGGCCCGCCAGAAGGCAGGCCGCGGGTGGCTTCGGAGTGCCTTACAGCAGGTCCTTGACGCCGTCGCGCTCCTCGAGGAGCTCCTTGTGCGTCGCGTCCATGCGGGCGCGACTGAAAGCATCGACCGACAGGCCCTGCACGATCTGGTATTCGCCGCCCTGCGTCGTGACCGGGTAGGAATAGATCACGCCTTCCGGGATGCCATAGCTGCCATCCGAGGGCACGGCCATGGAGATCCAGTCGCCCTCGGCGGTGCCGGTGACCCAGGTGTGCACGTGGTCGATGGCGGCCGCGGCGGCCGATGCCGCGGACGAGGCACCGCGCGCCTTGATGATCGCGGCGCCGCGCTGCTGCACGACGGGGATGAACTCGCTTTCGATCCAGGCCTGGTCGACCAGCGACTTCGCGGCCACGCCGGCGACCGTCGCATGCGAGAGGTCCGGGTACTGCGTCGCGGAGTGGTTGCCCCAGACGGTGAGCTTGCGGATGTCCGTCGTGTGCTTGCCCGTCTTCGCGGCCAGCTGGGCCAGCGCGCGGTTGTGGTCGAGGCGCGTCATCGCAGTGAAATTGCGTGGATTCAGGTCCGGCGCGTTAGCGCGGGCGATCAGCGAGTTCGTGTTCGCCGGGTTGCCGACGACCAGCACCTTGATGTTGCGGTCGGCGACTTCGTTCATCGCCTTGCCCTGGGCGCTGAAGATCTGCGCGTTGGCCAGCAGCAGGTCCTTGCGCTCCATGCCGGGGCCGCGCGGGCGGGCGCCGACCAGCAGCGCGACATTCGCATCGCGGAAGGCGACGCGCGCATCGTCGGTCGCGGTGATCTTGTTCACCAGCGGGAAGGCGCAATCGTCGAGCTCCATGACCACGCCCTGCAGGGCCGGCAGCGTCGGCGTGATCTCCAGCAGGTTCAGGTTGACCGGCTGGTCCGGGCCGAGCAACTGGCCAGAGGCGACGCGGAAGGCGAGGGCATAACCGATCTGGCCGGCGGCACCGGTGATCGTGACGGTCAGGGGCTTCTTCATGGCGGCTCCACAGTAAAGAGGGCGGCAATTCTACTTGATCGCCGACGTCTATCGACGTGCTGGATCCAGCCATTGGTCAGCCGCCGCTCCCCCCTGCACAATGGTCCCCATCGCAAGGAGAACCGGCACATGGCACTGCACCCCGCGTTGAACGAACAAGCCGGCGCCTGATGGCCCTGGTCGAGCGTCGGCTGGAAGACGGGCAGCTCCTGCTCGTCCTGCAGGGCAGCTGGACCGCGGCGGATGTCGCCACGGCCCGCGCCGCGCTTGCCCGCGTCGAACCGCTTGGCGAAGGGCCTGTGCGCGTCGATGCGGCGGATGTACGCGTGGACCTGGCCGGGGCCTGGGTCATCGACGACTGGCTCAAGCGCCTTGCGGCTCGTGGCATCGTTGCGTCCTTCCGGGGTGCGCCACCCGACGCCCTGCGCGTGGTCCGCAACGCGCTGGAACATGACCATGGCGCACACCCGGGCGACAGCGTCGAAGAACGCTGGGCGAACCCGGTCCACCTGATCGGACAGACCGCCGTCGAGCGCCTGCAGGACGTGGGCGCCGGACTCGCCTTCATCGGGCGCGCGACCCTGTCGCTGTTCTCGGCCTGCACGCAGTGGCGCAGGCTGCGGCCGATCTCGATCGTGCGCCATCTCTGGGACACGGGCCTCACGGCCATCCCGATCGTGTCGCTGATCGCCTTCCTGATCAGCGTGATCATCGCCTATCTGTCGGCGACGCAGCTGCGGGCCTTCGGCGCGGACATCTTCGTCGTCGACCTCGTCACGGTCGGCGTGCTGCGTGAACTGGGCGTGTTGCTCACGGCCATCATCATCGCGGGTCGCTCGGGCAGTGCCTTCGCCGCCGAGATAGGCGTGATGAAGCTCAACGACGAAGTCGATGCGCTCGATGCCGCGGGTGTCGATGCCGTGGAAACGCTGGTGCTGCCGCGGATCATCGCGCTGACGCTGGCCATGCCGCTGCTCACGGTCATCGCGGACTTCATCGGCATGGCGGGCGGTGCCTTGCTGTGCCGCGCGCTGCTGGACATGCCGCTGCAGCAGTTCATCCACCGCGCCAACGAGGCGATCGCACCGACCACCTTCTGGGTCGGCATCTGGAAGGCGCCGGTGTTCGGCCTGCTGATCTCGCTGGTCGGCACTTACCGCGGGCTGCAGGTGCGTGGATCGTCGCGTGAACTGGGCCGGCTCACGACGACGGCCGTCGTGCAGTCGATCTTCATCGTGCTGCTGGCGGATGCCCTGTTCGCCATCCTCTTCATGAAACTGGACGTCTGATGGAACCCGTCGTCGAAGCCCGCGGCATCGTGAACCGCTTCGGGACGCAGGTCGTCCACGACGGGCTGGACATGCAGGTGCGCGAGGGCGAGGTGTTCGGCATCGTCGGCGGTTCCGGCACGGGCAAGTCGGTGTTGCTGCGGACGATCCTCGGTCTGCGGCATCCGGACGCGGGCAGCGTCTTCATCCGCGGGCAGGACATCACGCAGCTGCGCGGGGCTGC
>CANGMU010000160.1 GCA_947454665.1 Pseudomonadota bacterium
CAACGGGCACTGCTTCGGCCAGCGCATCACCCAGCGGGACGGGCAGCGCCAACTGCGGATCCAGTTCGGACAGCGCCTTCAGATCCGCGAGCGGCGGCAACTGATCGAGGCTCTTCAGGCCAAAGTAATCGAGGAATTCGCGCGTGGTGCCGAGCAGTTCGGGGCGGCCCGGCAAGTCGCGATGGCCGACGACGCGAATCCAGTTCCGTTCCAGCAGCGTCTTGATGATGTTCGGATTCACCGCCACGCCACGCACCGACTCGATCTCGCCTCGGGTCAGCGGCTGACGGTAGGCTATCAGTGCCAGCGTCTCGAGCATCGCGCGCGAATATTTCGGCGGCCGCTCGGGCCACAGGCGCGAAATCTCCGCGGCCAGTTCACGCTTCACCTGGATACGGAAGCCCGCAGCGGTTTCCTTGAGTTCGATGCCGCGCGTCTCGTATTCGGCAGCCAACGCCGCAAGGGCCGCGCGCAGCTCTTCGGGCGTCGGACGCGACAATGGGTCGAACACCTGCACGAGCTCGTTGAGGGTCAGGCTACGGCCCGCAGCCAACAGCGCTGCCTCGACCACATTGCGGGAAAACGGCTCGCTCATATGTCTTCGTGCTCCGGATCGCCCTGTGGCGCACCCACGTCGTCCACCTTTGCATCGAGGGCTTCGACCTCGACGTCTTCCTCGTCTTCGTCATCCGCGTCGTCCGCACTCGCATCCACGCCAGCGGCCACGCCTTCCAGCGCGGCAGCCGCCTCGGCCTGCGCCTGCGCCGACTCGTTTTCGACGTCGATCACGCGACCGCTGCGCGCCGGATTGCCAGCACGCACATGCAGTGGCGCGAAGATCTCCGCCTGCACGATCTCGATCAGACCCTCGCGCACCAGTTCAAGGATGGCAATGAAAGTCACTGCGACGCCGCGGCGGCCCTCTTCCGGCTTGAACAACGACACGAACTCGACGAACCGGTCTTCCGCCAGAGCGGCCAACACGTCCGTCATGCGCGCGCGCACCGACAACGGCTCGCGCTGCACGTGATGATGCGCAAACATCTCCGCGCGCATCGCGACATCGCGGAAGGCCAGCAGCATCTCCTTCAGCGTGACGTCAGGCAGCGCGCGCGCGATGCGCCGGTCGCCGAAATCCGCCTGCCCGACCCAGTGGTCGCGATCCAGGCGCGGCACCCGGTCGAGGTCTTCCGCAGCCTGCTTGAAGCGTTCGTATTCCTGCAGCCTGCGCACCAGCTCCGCACGCGGATCGTCTTCCGTCGTGTCACCAGGCTGGGTCGCACGAGGCAAGAGCATGCGCGACTTGATCTCGGCAAGCGTCGCGGCCATCACGAGATATTCGCCGGCCAGTTCAAGCTGCATCTCGGTCATCACCTCGATGTACTTGGTGTACTGACGGGTGATCTCCGCGATCGGAATGTCGAGGATATCGAGGTTCTGCCGGCGGATGAGATACAGCAGCAGGTCCAGCGGTCCTTCGAAGGCATCGAGGAAGACCTCGAGCGCCTGCGGCGGAATGTAGAGATCCTTCGGCAGTTCCGTGACCGGCTCGCCCAGCACGACGGCAAAGGGCATCTCGCCCTGCTCGGGCGACAGCACCGCGCTCATGCTGGTGGCGACAGGCTGATTCATGCCTTCACCGCCGGCGCGAGGTTCATGACCTGACGCACTTCGGCCATCGTCGCCCGCGCCGTGACACGGGCCTTTTCCGCACCCTCGGCCAGGATCGCGTCGATGCGCGCCGGGTCCTGCACATAGGGCGCTGCGCGCTCATGCATCGCCTGCGTCTCGGCGACGATGCGGTCGATCAGCGGCTGCTTGCAGTCCAGGCAACCGATGCCAGCCGATCGGCAGCCTGCGGCGAGCGGCGCACGCGTGGCTTCGTCCGTATAGACCTTGTGCAGGTCCCAGACCGGGCACTTGTCCGGATCACCGACATCCGTGCGGCGCACGCGGGCCGGATCCGTCTGCATCGTGCGCAGTTTTTTCGCGACCGAATCCGGATCCTCGCGCAGGCCGATGGTGTTGCCATAGGACTTGGACATCTTGCGACCATCCAGGCCCGGCACCTTCGGCGTGTGCGTGAGCAGTACCTGAGGCTCCGGCAGGATGCTGACCGACAGTCCTTCGATGTAACCCGCCAGGCGGCGACGATCCGCGTCCGGCAGGCCCGGCGCATGGCGAACGATATCGCGCGCTTCGAGCAGCGCCGTCTGGTCACCCGACTCCTGGAAGCGGCGGCGCAGCTGCGCGTAAACACCGGCCTGCGGGCCGAGCAGGCGCACGGCAGCTTCGGCCTTTTTCTTGAAATCCGGTTCGCTGCCGAACAGGTGGTTGAAGCGTCGCGCGACCTCGCGCGTGATCTCCACGTGCGCGACCTGGTCCTCGCCGACCGGCACGAACTCCGGCCGGTAAACGAGGATGTCCGCGCTCTGCAGCAGCGGATAGCCCAGGAAGCCGTAGGTGGCGAGGTCCTTTTCCTTGAGCTGCTCTTGCTGGTCCTTGTAGGTCGGCACGCGCTCGAGCCAGCCCAGCGGCGTCACCATCGACAGCAGCAGGTGCAGTTCCGCGTGCTCCGGCACATGCGACTGCACGAAGACCGTCGAGACCGCCGGATCGATGCCGGCGGCGAGCCAGTCGATGACCATCTCGCGGACATGGTCCTGCAACTTCGAGGTGTCCTCGTAACCGGTGGTCAGCGCATGCCAGTCGGCGACGAAGAAATAGCTCTCGTAACCATGCTGGAGCGCAACCCAGTTCTTGAGGGCGCCATGGTAGTTGCCGAGATGGAGCTGGCCGGTGGGGCGCATGCCGGAGAGCACGCGCCGGGCCTGTGTGGGAGGACTCATAAGGGGCGGCATTATAGGGTCAAGCGAAGGGCGCGAGGTCGCCGCGTCCCGCGCGGACGATGACGGGCGGCGAAACCGATAGATCCACCACCGTCGTGGGTTCGATGCCGCAGTGTCCCGCGTCGAGGATCACGTCCAGCTGCCGCCCGAGCCGTTCTTCGATCTCCCGCCCGTCGTTCAGCGGCAGTTCGTCGCCGGGCAGGATCAGCGTCGAGCTCAGCAACGGCTCGCTCAGTTCCTCGAGCAGCATGCGGGGCACCGGATGTTCCGGCACGCGGATGCCGATCGTCCTGCGTTTCGGGTGCTGCATGATCTTCGGCGCCTCGCGGGTGGCCGGCAGCAGGAAGGTGTAGGGACCCGGCGTGCAAGCCTTCAGCAGCCGGAACTGCCAGGTCTCGACCCGTGCATAGCGCGCGATCTCGCTCAGGTCGCGGCAGACCAGCGTGAAGTGGTGGTCCTTGTCCGCCTGGCGGATCTTGCGGACGCGATCCAGCGCATCCTTGTCGCCTGCGTGGCAGCCCAGCGCGTAGCAGGAATCCGTCGGATAGGCGACCACGCCGCCGTTGAGGATGGCCTCGACGGCCCGGCGCACGAGCCGCAGCTGCGGATTCTGGGGATGGATTTCGAGGTATTGCGCCACTTGGCTATGATACGCGACCCCTTGCCAGCATCTGGCGCCGGAACAGCCATGTCCGCCCTGCTCGAATTCGCGCCCCTCCTCGCCTTCATCGTCGCCTACTGGCTCGGTGGCATCTACGTCGCCACCGGCACGCTCATGGCTGCGATGGCCGCCCTGCTGCTCGCGGACCTGCTGTTGACGCGCCCGGTGCCCCGCATGCATCTGCTCAGCGCCCTGCTGGTCTGGGTGCTGGGCGCGGCCACGCTCATCCTGCGCGACGTGCGCTTCATCCAGTGGAAGCCCACGATCTTCATGTGGGCTCTGGCGCTGGGCTTCCTGGGCAGCGCCTTCATCGGGGCACAGCCCCTCGCACAACGCCTGCTGCAGCCGGCCCTGGGCGAACAGACCGTGCCGCGCGCCATCTGGCTGCGGCTCAACACGTCCTGGATCCTGTTCTACGCCGCCGCTGGCGCTGCGAATCTCTACGTGGCCTGGCACTTCTCCGAAGCGTTCTGGGTGAAGTTCAAGGTCATCGGCCTGACGATCGCGACGCTGGTCTTCGCCCTGGCACAGGCCCTGTGGCTCGGCCGCCGAGCAGACGTTGCGCCGCCGGAGCCCACCCAGTGAGCGTCCAGGCCGAACTGGAGGCGCGGCTGATCGCCGCGCTCGCCCCGAGCGAACTCAGCATCCGCGACGACAGCGCCGCCCATCACGGCCACGCCGGCGCAGCCGCTGGCGGACATTTCGCAGTCCGCATCGTGGCTGCCGCCTTCGGCGGTACCCGCACCCTCGAACGCCACCGCCTGGTGTATGCAGCCGCCGGTGACCTTATGCAGAATGGCATCCATGCGCTGTCGATCGACGCTCTCGCACCGAACTAAACAGCTTTAACTAAACACCACAACCCACTGGTATCGTTCATGAAATACGCGATCATTCCCGCCTTCCTCGCGCTCTCGCTCGTTGCCGGCTGCGGCAACAAGGCCGGCGCCCCGGCCGCCGGCAAGGACGGCGGCGACGTTGCCGTCGTGAACGGCAAGCCAATCAGCCGCGCCACCTTCGACTTCTACGTCCAGGGCGTGACGGGCAAGCCGGCCGCCGAAGCGACGGCTGAACAGAAGGACCAGCTGCTGGACAACCTCATCCGCGGCACGCTGGTGGCGGCCGACGCCGAGAAGACCGGCGTGGCGAAGAATGCGGAAACGCAGTCGATCCTCGAGCTGATGCGCCTGAATGTGCTGCAGCAGCAGGTGTCGCAGGGCTTCGTGAAGGAGCACAAGGCGACGGAAGAAGACCTCAAGAAGGAATACGACACGCAGGTCGCTGCAATGTCGAAGACCGAATACCACGCGCGGCACATCCTCGTCGCCACGGAAGTCTTCGCCAAGAAGCTGATCGAGCAGCTCGACAAGGGCGCGAAATTCGAAGACCTTGCCAAGAAGGAATCCATGGATCCGTCCAAGGACAACGGCGGCGACCTCGGCTGGTTCGCGCCGGACCGCATGGTGGCGCCCTTCTCGCAGGCCGTGGCCGGCCTGACCAAGGGCAGCTACACCAAGACACCGGTGCAGACGCAGTACGGCTGGCATGTGATCCGCCTGGAAGAGACCCGCAACATCGCCCCGCCGCCGTTCGACAGCGTGAAGGACCGCCTGGTCCAGATCGTCGAGGGCAAGAAGTTCAAGGGCTACACGGACGACCTGTTGAAGGCCGCCAAGGTCGAAAAGAAGCTGTAAGCCCGACCACCAGGGGGAACCGGCTGGCGCGATTTGGCGTCAGCCTTTTCCTACCTGTAATTCCTACAGCGGCTGATAGTGGCCGTGCTGCAGGTGCGCCATCCTTCCCCTCGCCACCAAGCAAGGGGAAGAGGCCGACATGACCGATTCGAGAGAACCCGCCGCGATGCGCCTGGTCCGCATCCCCGTGGGCAGCTCGCTGGCCGAGGCCGAGCGGGAACTGATCCTGGCGACGCTCGATGAATGCGGCGGAAACAAATCCAGCGCCGCCAAGGTGCTCGGCATCAGCCTGAAGACGCTCTACAACCGCCTGCACGCTTACTCGGCCGAGGCCGATCGCCTGCGGGCCTGAAACCGCGCCTCAACCCGCCGGCAGCCCCAGCTGCTGGCGGAAGGTCGCCTCGTCGATGACGGGGACGCCCAGCTCGATCGCCTTGGCGAGCTTGGACCCCGCTTCCTCCCCGGCCAGCAC
>CANGMU010000161.1 GCA_947454665.1 Pseudomonadota bacterium
ATCGTATTCGCCGGCTACCAGGCCGGCGGTACGCGCGGTGCCCGCTTCCTGGCGGGCGAGCGGCACATCCGTATCCTTGGCGAGGACGTGCCCGTGAATGCGGAAGTGGTGGGCCTGCAGGGGCTCTCGGCGCATGCGGATGCGCCGCAACTGGTGGACTGGATCAAGGCTGCGCCGCAGGCGCCGCGCAGCGTCTGGCTGACGCATGGCGAGCCGGCACCGGCGGATGCGCTGCGCCAGCGCATCGAGAAGGAATTGGGCTGGCCCACCGCGGTGGCGCGGCAGGGCCAGACGGTCGAACTGCAATGAGGAGTGGGCGTTCCATGTTCGGACAGGCGTTGCGCCGCGGTGTCGCGGCAGCGGTGGGATGTGCGGTGCTTGGCACGGCTTCGGCGGCGGCCCCGGCGAATTATGGTGTCTATGTCACCAACGAACGCTCCGGCACGCTGAGCGTGATCGATGGCGCCAGCAGCAAGGTCGTGGCGACCGTGGCATTGGGCAAGCGCCCACGCGGCATCAAGCTCTCGCACGATGGCAAGTTGCTGTTGGTGGCCTTGAGTGGTTCACCCATCGCCGGGCCCGGCGTGGACGAGAGCAAGCTTCCGCCCGCGGACAAAGGTGCGGATGGCATCGGCGTGGTGGACATCGCCAGCCTGAAGTTGCTGCGTGTGATCCGTGGGGTGTCGGACCCTGAGCAGCTCGCGGTCAGCGACGATGGCAAGCATCTGTTCATTGCCAGCGAAGACACCGGCACGGCCATCGTGATCGATGTGAAGGACGGCACGCGCAGCGCCTCTATCCCGACCGGCGGTGAGCCAGAGGGCGTATCGCTTTCGCCGGACGGCAAGCAGGTCTATGTGACCTCGGAGGCCGACCATCGCGTGTCGGTCATCGACACGGCTTCTCTGCAAGTCGTCCGACGGATCGAGGTGGGACAGCGCCCGCGCTTCACGGCCTTCTCGGCTGATGGCAAGCAGGCCTTCGTCAGCAACGAGAACGACGGCAGCATCAGCGTGATCGATACCAAAGCCGGTGCCGTGACCGGCACGATCAAGCTCGAAGGCCCGCTGACGCGACCGGTGGGCCTGGTGGCCTCTCCGGATGGCAAGCGCCTGTTCGTCGCGGCCGGTCGCAGCGGCAACCTGCTGGTCATTGATCTGGTCACCCGGAAGGTCACGGGGCAGGTGGCCGTGGGGCCGCGGCCCTGGGGTGTGGATCGCAGCCCGGACGGGTCGCTGCTCTATACGGCCAATGGTTCGTCGAACGACGTCAGCATCGTGGATGCCGCGACGCTGAAACTGATCACCAAACTGCCGGTGGGCGAAGGCCCCTGGGCCGCGATCGTCGGCCCTGCTCCGAAGCTCGCGTCGGGCAAGTAGCCCGCCGCTTCAGGCCAGCAGCGCCCTGACCGTCAGGGCGCCTGCGACAGTCAGCAGCAGCGAGCCGCCGAGGTGTACGGCCGCGGCGCTCATCGCCAGCATCGGCTTGCCGCCGTCGAGCAGCGCGACCATCTCCAGCGAGAAAGACGAGAAGGTCGTGAGGCCCCCGAGGAAGCCCGTGATCAGGAACAGGCGCAGCCCGTCCGGATAACCTGTGCGCATCAGCAGGAAGGTCGCCACGGCGCCGGCGAAATAGGCGCCGAGCAGGTTCGCGGCCAGCGTACCCAGCGGCACCGGGGGGAACAGCGGGTTCAGGCCCAGACCGAGCAGGTAACGCAGGCAGGCGCCGAAACCGGCACCCAGGAAGACGCTGAGCAGGGCGTAGAGGGTCATGTTGCGGGTATCATTGCCGCTTCGCACGACGCCGTAAACGGCGCGTTGCGCCCCGGTAGCTCAGTGGATAGAGCACTCGCCTCCTAAGCGAGGGGTCGCAGGTTCAACTCCTGCCCGGGGCACCAGTTTCACCCCGTCTTGCCCGGTGCTTTCGAACCCGTGCTGCGCCCCTGTCACCGCCGTGGAAGGCGAGCATGTGCGCCGGGCTACAGTATTTCGTCCGCGGCCGGTTGCTGGCGCCGCGGTCCACGAAGAAATACGCCCCGCAGGATTCCAGTTGGCAGCGGCACAGGTCCGCCTGGTGACCCCGGTCAAGGTCCAGGATCAGCGCGACCCCCAGGTCGCAGAGTTCTTCGAGTCCGGCGACCGGGTAATACACCGTCAGGCGGAGCCCGCCCGGGACGAGCCGCAGCACGGGTTGCACGCGGGGCCAATGCCAGGCGCGGACGGCGGCGGCGGCGGCGGCATCGGGCTGGCTCATGGCCTGGGCCAGGCGGGCGCGCAGGTCCGCCCGCAATCGTTCCAGGGTCTCTCGCCAGACAGCCTCCCAGGTGCTGGGGGCCTGGCCGTCGTCCGTCGGGAAACCCCACAGGTCATGGCCGGGCTGGTTGAAGCCGGCCGGGGCGGGCGGGACCAGCACCCTGTTGAGTTCCACGTCCGTGCCGTTCGCCAGGGCGAGGGTCGCTTCGACGAGTTCCTGTTCGGTGGCGGGTTGCTGGGACGTGTGGAGCAGTTTCAGGACAGTCATGCGTAACATGTTACCCCGGCACTGGTTGCTTCGTGGTCAATGTAACGTAGAAGGAAATCGTTACTGTGAATTCAGTGCGAAAGCGGATGGGCTGCGGATTTTAAACGTAACAAGCATAATCTTTGTTACCTAGCTTTCAAGCTATTATCATTTAAAGAACAATTGTCTATGTTGTTTTATTGATGTGAGTTCTAATACGAAGGCGACGGGCAGGTCAGAAGTCCTCGAGCCGGACGCCCGTCGCGGACTTCACCATCCGCTTGCCTGGAGGGATGTCCAGCCAGGGTGCCGCCTTCTCGGGGGACAGCCCGAAGGTGAAACTGGCGGGTCCTCGCGGGGTGGTGCCGCGGCCGTGGCCGCTGGTCAGGCCCAAGGATTCGAAGGCCAGGCGCGCTGCGACGCCGTCGCTGCAGTGGAGCTCGGCTTCTCCGGCGGATCGGCTGGTGAATGCGAATCGGCCCACGCAATGCAGCATCGGGTCCAGCGTGGAACGCACCGCGAGCACCCCGCTGCGGTCGACGCGTGCCCTGCCTTCCCCGGTGAAGAGTTCGGTGCCGACGAGGGCGTAGACCGGTTCCCGGATCAGGAAGAAGTCCAGGGCCGGGGCAGTGCCGGGAAGCAGCGCAAGGAGGAGCAGCAGGCGGCGTGGCATAGGGACCCGCTCGATGTCGCGTGAAGCGGTCATCGTACACACCTAGAATCGGACGCACCGGAGCGGGTCTTGTCCCGTGAAATGGAGTGCGCCATGAAGATTGCCCCGAAAGCCCTCGCCCTGCCCGTGATGCTGGTGCTGGCCGGCGCGATGACGGGCTGCGGCGTGAATCCGGTCACTGGCCGGAGCGAAGTGCAGTTCGTCTCGCAGTCCGAAGAGATCCAGACTGGCGAGAAGCAGTACGCACCGACTCGTCAGAGCCAGGGTGGGGACCTCACTGTGCTGCCGGAACTGACGGCTTACGTGAGCGAGGTGGGCCAGAAGCTGGCCGCCGTGGCGGATCGCAAACTGCCCTATGAGTTCACGGTGCTGAACAGTTCCGTGCCGAATGCCTGGGCATTGCCGGGCGGCAAGATCGCGGTAAACCGGGGGCTGCTGACGCAGCTGCATGACGAGGCAGAACTGGCCGCCGTGCTGGGCCACGAGATCGTGCATGCTGCGGCCCGACATGGCGCCAAGGCGCAGGAGCGCAGCGTGCTGCTGCAGGCGGTCGTTCTGGCCGGGGGTGTCGCGGCGGCCGCGTCGGATGCGGATCCGAAAATCGTGGGCGTGGCGATGGCCGGTGCCGGCGTCGGCACGCAGCTGGTCCAGCAGCGCTTTGGCCGTGACCAGGAGCTGGAGGCCGATGCCTATGGCATGCGTTATATGCAGCGCGCGGGCTATGACCCCGCAGCGGCGGTCGACCTGCAACAGACTTTCGTGAAACTCTCGGCGGGCAAGGACGCGAACTGGCTCGAGGGGTTGTTCGCCTCGCATCCGCCGAGCCAGGAGCGCGTGGACCGTAACCGGCAACTGGTGGCGCAGCTCGGTGCCCGCGGGGAGCGCGGGGCCGATCGCTTCGCGGCGCGGGTCGCGCCGCTGCTTCAGCTCAAGCCGGCCTATGACCGCTATGACCAGGCCGTCGCGGCGCTGGGCAAGAAGGATTACGCGACCGCACGTCGATTGTCGGCCGAAGCGGCTCGGCTTGCGCCTAAGGAAGGACGCTTCGCAGAGCTGCAGGGCGATGTCGACCTGGCCGAGCGCAACACGCGCGCGGCCCAGTCGCATTACGAACGAGCGCTGGCACTGGACCCGGGGTATTACGGCGGCCATCTCGGCGCAGGCATCGCGGCCTATCGCAATGGGGATCGCGCCCGGGCCGAAGCCTTCCTGAAGCGCAGCGCGGCCCTGTTGCCCACCGCACCGGCGGCCCTGTATCTGGGCCATGTGGCGCGTGACAAGGGGGACCGGCAAGGCGCGCTGGCGCTTTATTCGGCCGTGGCGAAGTCAGGGGGTGCGTTGGGGCAGACGGCGGCTGCGGAAGTGGCGCGCCTGCAGGGTGGGGCGGTCGCGCCCTAGTTCGCGGCTTGCGGGGCAGTGTCGCGCCAGCGCGTGTAGCAGCGCGCATCCCCGTAGGCGAGGAAGTCCGGGTTCAGGTAGGCGTCCTTGGTGTTGTAGCGGAGCGCGAGTCCGCTGCCCGCCTCGACAACCTGGCCGCCGGCCGCTTCCAGCACGGCTTGTCCGGCCGCGATGTCCCACTCCGACGTCGGGCCCAGTCGCGGATAGAGATCCGCCGTGCCTTCGGCCACCACACAGAGCTTGATCGAGCTGCCCACGGCCTTGAGCGTGTGGGGGCCGATGCGTTCCAACCGTGCGGCCAGTTCCGGGTTGCCATGGGAACGGCTGCCGAGTACGCGCAGTGGCATGGCGGCAAAAGGCTTCACGCCGATACGGACGCGGCCTCGTTCGTTGGCTTCTCGCCAGGCGCCTTCGCCGGGGATGCCGCTGTAGGTCGTGTCGCTCACCGGAATATGCACGACGCCGAGCACGGGCCGGTGGCCTTCGATCAGCGCGATGTTCACCGTGAATTCGCCGTTCCGCGACACGAATTCCTTGGTGCCGTCGAGCGGATCGACCAGCCAGTAACGCGCCCAGGACGAGCGCGTCGACCAGGGAATGTCGGCGGATTCTTCCGACAGCACGGGGATGTCGGGCGTCAGCGCCGCGAGGCGCTCCGCGATGAGGCGATGCGCGCGCAGGTCCGCTTCGGTCAGCGGGGAATCGTCCGCCTTCGCGCGAGCCTCGAAGTCCGTGCCATAGACCTCGAGGATCTCGCGGCCGGCATCCCGGCAGATGCCGACCAGCGCGGGCAGCAGGTCAGAGTGCGGCAAGGGCACTGGCGAATGCGCTTTCGAAGTATCCACCCTCGATCAGCGTCGCGATGATGCGATCCGCCGCCGCATCCGCGGACAGCTGTGCCGTGTCGATCTGGATTTCCGGCTTTTCCGGTCGCTCGTAGGGTGAATCGATACCCGTGAAATGCTTGATCTCGCCGCGACGCGCCTTCTTGTACAGACCCTTTGGATCGCGCTGTTCGGCGAGTTCGATCGGCGTGTCGATGAAGACTTCCAGGAATTCGCCATCACCCAGCAGGTCGCGGGCGAGCTGGCGCTCAGCGCG
>CANGMU010000162.1 GCA_947454665.1 Pseudomonadota bacterium
GGCAGGTATGGCTGACGCATGTCACGGATGATGAGACCGGCGCCCTGAACCTTGCGCAGGACGCTGTCCGGATCCTCGAAATCCACCATCAGGAAATTCGCGTCGCTCGGCCAGATCCGGATGACGCCCGCAACCTTGGACAGGCCCACGGCGAGGCGCGCCCGCTCGGCCAGCAGCGTCTTCACGCGCGCCTGCATGGCCGCGATGCCCGCGGGAGCCAGCAGCGGCGCGACGGCCTCGACGGTCAGTTCCGTGATCGCGTAGGGCGGGATCACCTTGCGGGCGAGGCCGATCAGTTCCGGGTCCGCGATCAGCGCGCCACAGCGCGCACCGGCCAGGCCGTGCGACTTGGACAGCGTGCGCATGACGACGAGGTTCGGATGCTGCGCAATGTCCGGCGCCACGCTGGCTTCGTCCATGAACTCGGCATAGGCCTCGTCCACGACGACCATGGCCTTGTCGGCAAGGCGCGTCGCCAGATCCAGCAGTTGCGCACGCGGCACGGCATTGCCCGTCGGGTTGTTCGGCGAGCAGACGAAGACCAGTTTCACGCCCGGCACGACGGCCGCGATGACGGCCTCGACGTCGAGCGCGAAGCCCTGATCTGCGAGCAGCGGCACGCGCACGATGTCGGCGCCTTGAATGCCAGCGGCCACGGCATACATGCTGTAGGTCGGCGGGCAGACCAGGATCGAATCCTGGCCTGCGCGGCAGAACACGCGCAGCAGCAGGTCGATGGCTTCGTCGCTGCCGCGACCCACCAGCACCTGCTTCGGGCTCACGCCGTAGCAGCGCGCCATGCCCTCGACCAGCGGCGGCGGCTGCGGTTCCGGATAGCGGTTCAGGCCCGCCTGCGAACTGTCGCCCTCGACGCGCCACGGCAGCTCGTTGGCGTGCATCCGCTGCAATGAAGGCTCCCAGACCGCATGCGAATAGGCCTTGAGCGCCAGGATGTCCGGGCGCGCCAGGTCGGCAATCAGGCTCATGTCTGCTTCCCGGCCGCCAGCGCCTGCAGCCGCACGGTCACGGCATTGGCATGCGCATCCAGGCCTTCCATCTTCGCGATGATCTCGGCCACCGGACCCAGCGCGGCCAGGCCCGGCGCGGTCAGTTCCTGCACGGTGATGCGCTTCTGGAAATCCGCGACCGACAGGCCGCTGTACGCGCGCGCATAACCATAGGTCGGCAGCACGTGGTTCGTTCCCGAGCAGTAATCGCCCATGGGTTCCGGCGACCAGGGGCCGAGGAACACGGAGCCCGCATTCAACACGCCATCGAGTAGCGAACGCGGGTCCTTCGTCTGGATGATCAGGTGTTCAGGTGCGTAGACATTCGAGACAGCCATCGCCGCAGCAAGATCCGGCACGATGATCGCGCGGCAATTGCGCGTGGATTCATCGAGGATCGCGCCGCGCGAGAGCTTCGCCGCCTGCCGCGTGAGCGCCGCCGTGGCGGCCTCCGCCATCGCGGCGGAATCCGTCACCAGCACCGCCTGCGCACGCGTGTCGTGCTCGGCTTGCGCAAGCAGGTCGGCCGCGACGAACTCGGCATCCGCTTCGGCGTCCGCGATCACCAGCACCTCCGACGGGCCCGCCGGCATGTCGCAGGCCGCACCAGCCGGATCCGCCGCGACCAGCTGCTTGGCAGCCGTCGTCAGCGCCGTGCCCGGTCCGTAGATCTTGTCGACCTTGGGGATCGATTCCGTGCCGTAAGCCATGGCCGCGATCGCCTGCGCGCCACCGACCTTGAACACCGTGTCGATGCCACAGAGCCGCGCCGCAACCAGCACGGCCGCATTGGCACTGCCATCGGATGTCGGCGGCGTGCAGAGCACGCGCTGCGGGCAGCCCACCAGATCCGCCGGCACGGCCAGCATGATCACCGTGGAGGGCAGGGGCGCCGAGCCCGCGGGCACATAGAGACCGACGGCCGGTATCGGGCGCAGCATGCGTTCGCAGCGCACGCCCGGCATCACTTCCAGCGACAGGGGCTGTGCAAGCTGCGCAGCGTGGAACGCACGCACATTGGCGATCGCCGTCTTCAGTGCTTCCTTCTGTTCGTCAGTGAGCATCTGCTCGGCCGCATCGAACTCTTCCGGCGTCACACGCAGGGAGGCCAGTTCCACACGGTCAAAGCGCGAAGCAAAACGTTTGAGCGCGGCATCACCGTCCGCCCGCACTTCGCGGATGATCGACTGCGCGAGCGCATCGACATCGGCACGCGAACCCAGCTTCGGCCGTTCCAGCGCCTCGATGCGCCCGTCGGCGTCCAGGTTGCTCCAATCCAGTATCTGCATGCTCATGATCAGCTCAGCATCTTTTCGACGGGCAAGACGAGCAGACTGCTCGCACCCGCGGCCTTGAGGCTCTCGAGGGTTTCCCAGAACACGTTTTCGCGGCACACGGCATGCACCGCGACCTTGTCCGGCGAACCTTCCAGCGGAATGATCGTCGGGAACTCGCTGCCCGGCAGCAGTTCACGGATGCGCGGCAGCGCCGAACGCGGCGCATGCAGCATGATGTATTTGCTTTCCTTGACCTGCTCCACGCCGTCGATGCGCAGCAGCAGCCGTTCGATCCATTCTTCCTTGAAGGCAGAGAGCTTGACCGGCGTGCGGATCAGCACGACCTGGCTCTGCAGGATCGTCTCGACTTCGCGCAGGTGGTTGGCGGCCAGCGTCGAACCCGACGACACGAGGTCGCAGATGAAATCCGCGCGACCCAGTCGCGGCGCGATTTCCACCGCACCCGACAAGGTAACGATTTCGGCGTCGATAGAGTGTTCGGCCAGGTACCGACCCAGCACGGCCGGGTAGGTCGTCGCGATGCGCTTGCCCTGCAGCGTCTGCGGGCCCTTCCATTCAACGCCTTCCGGCACGGCGAGCGACAGGCGGCAGTAACCGAAGTCCAGCGCACGCAGGATCTGGAACTTGGCCTCCGCGCCGCGAGCCAGCATCTCGAGACGGCGCTCTTCGAGCACGTTCAAACCGACGAGGCCGAGGTCGCAGACGTCTTCCTGAACGAGATCGGGGATGTCGTCGTCGCGCACGAAGAGCAGGTCGAGCGGCAGGTTCTCGCCATAGGCGATCAGTTGATCCTTGCCGCGCGAGATCTTCAAACCGCAACGGGCGAGGATGTCGAGGGAATGGTCGGTGAGGCGGCCGGACTTCTGGACGGCGAGCTTCAGGCGGTTCTGCCTGTTATCCATTGCGAGGACTCCCAAGTCGGTCGATAGCCAGGGCATAGCCCCCGTTGCCATCGGCCATGTAACGGGCAACGCGCCCGATGGTGGTGAGGCTGACTCCGGTCAGCCGATGGATCTCCCGATAGGGAAGATCCTGCTGCAAGGCTTCGACGACGGCCCAACGATCGGCCATCGCCTGCAATTCGGCCGGCGTGCACAGGTCCTTGAGGAAGGCGCGGCATTCCTCAGGCGTGCGCATCGTCATCAGCGCGGTGATGAGGCTGCGTTCCGTCAGGGCTTCCTGACGGGGAGTGAGGCTGCGATGGGATTTCATGCGACGGCCCGGACAGTGTGTTCGAGTGTGCTAGCACGTTAGCACAAACCAGCCCTGGCTACAACGCGCGATTCCTTGACGCCAAGTTCCTGCAAACCCTAGACTTTCGGCACTCATCGAGACCGGCTGAGGGAAAGGCCCTTCGACGCCGGGGCAACCAACGGGATCCGCCCGCATGGTGCCAACTCCTGCGATGCCGACATGGCACGACAGATGAGCGCTCGCCGGCCATGGCCCCCGACCGGGGTCCGTGCAGCTGGCGGACCGTGATCCGTCCTTCCAGGGCGCGTTCACCGCGGGAGCCACAGGGCCGGAAGGTCGTTTCCGCAGGATGTCGTCTCCCGCTTCCGAATTCGGTCCTGACGCGCGAACCGTGCGCGAGGGATCACTGCGTTTGCCGAACCCGTTCCCGCTGCACCATGGGGGCGTGCTGGCCGGGGCCACCTTGGCCTGGCGCCTGGAAGGCCTGCCAACCGATCCGCTCTGCGTCGTGCTCGGCGGCATCAGCGCCTCGCGTCGCGTGTTCGGCGAGGAGGGCTGGTGGCGCGAAGTCGTCGGCCCTGGACTGGCGCTCGATACGGACCGCGTCCAGGTGCTGGGCATCGACTACCTCGGCGGCAGTGGCCGCTCGACGCGTCCGGAGCCCGGCCAACCCTTTCCCGCGCTGTCGAGCCACGACCAGGCGGCTGCCTTGTGCGCGCTGCTGGACGAGCTCGGTATCGCCTGTGTGCAGGCGATCCTCGGCGCCTCGTATGGCGGCATGGTTGCACTGGCCTTCGCGGAACGCTTTGCGGATCGTGTCGCGCGCATCGGCGTAATCAGCGCGGCAGACATGCCGCACCCGATGGCCACCGCCTGGCGCAGCGTCCAGCGCGGCATCCTGCGCATGGGACTGGCCAATGGCTGTGCGCGCGAAGGCATCGTGCTGGCGCGTGCGCTGGCCATGTCGACCTATCGCAGCGCCGAGGAATTCGCCGAGCGCTTCCGCGCCGAGCCGCGTTTCGAGGACGGCTCGCATCCGGTGTTCCCGGTCGAGGACTACCTGCTGTCGCGGGGCAGGGCCTACGCGGACAGTTATCTGCCCGAGTCCTTCCTCTGCCTGTCCGAATCCATCGACCTGCATCGCGTGGATGCCACGCGCATCGACGTGCCGGTCGAACTCGTCGCCGTGCGCGAGGACCAGCTTGTGCCCCTGGCGGACATCGAAGCCCTTGCCGAGCGCCTGCCGCAGGCACGGCTGCACACCATTTCGTCGCTGTACGGTCATGACGCCTTCCTGAAGGAACCGGACCAGCTGCGCCCGATCATCGAATCCCTGTTCCGGAGAAGCCCGTGAGCGACCGCCCGACTTTCACCACCCGCGCCGTGCGCGCGGGCCTTGAATCCGACGATACGACCGGCGCCGTCGTTCCGCCGCTGCACCTGACGTCGAACTTCGCGTTCAAGGGGTATGGCGAGAAGCGCAAGTACGACTACTCCCGTTCCGGCAACCCGACGCGTGACCTGCTGGGCAACGCGCTGGCCGATCTGGAAGGCGGTGCGGGCGGCGTCATCACGTCATCGGGCATGTCGGCCATTGCGGTCATCGGCCATCTGCTGCCGCAGGGCGCGCGCATCGTCGCGCCGCATGACTGCTACGGGGGCACCTTCCGCCTGTTCGCGGCCTGGCAGCGCCGTGGCGAACTCACGGTCGATTTCGTGCGCTTCGCCGATGCGGATGCCCTGGAGCGTGCGCTCTCGCAGCCGACAGCGCTGTTGTGGATCGAAACGCCGAGCAACCCGCTGCTGCGCATCACCGACATCGAAGCCCTCGCACGTCGCGCGCATGAAGTGGGCGCACTGGTCGCCGTCGACAACACCTTCCTGTCGCCGGGCTGGCAGCAGCCGCTCGCGCTGGGCGCGGACCTCGTCGTCCACTCGACGACGAAGTACCTGAACGGCCACAGCGACGTGGTAGGTGGCGCCGTGGTGTCGGCGAAGCAGGAGATCCACGACCAGGTCGCCTGGTGGGCGAACTGCCTCGGCCTCACCGGTTCGCCGTTCGACAGCTTCCTGACGCTACGCGGCCTGCGCACTCTGCAGGCGCGACTGGCCGTGCACGGCCGCAATGCCGAGGCGCTCGCCAAC
>CANGMU010000163.1 GCA_947454665.1 Pseudomonadota bacterium
ACACCGGATCAGTGCCGGGACGCTCACAGGTTGTTGCTCACGTACTGGAGCATCTGATCGGTGGTCGAGATGGCCTTCGAGTTCATCTCGTAAGCGCGCTGCGTCTCGATCATGTTCACCAGCTCTTCGACGACGTTGACGTTCGAGCCTTCGATCGACCCCGACTGCAACAGGCCCAGGCCGCTGATGCCCGGATTGCCGGTCTGCGCCGCACCGCTAGCCGCGGTTTCAGACAGGAGGTTCTCGCCACGCGGCTGCAGGCCCGCCGGGTTGACGAAATCCGTCAGCTGCAGCGTGCCGATCTGCGTCGGCGCGCTTTGCCCTGCCAGCTGCGCACTCACGACACCGTCGTTGCCGATGCTCAGCGTCTGCACGCCCTGGGGGATCGTGATGCCGGGCTGGACGCGGTAGCCGTTCGAGGTGACAAGCTCACCCGTCGCACTCATCTTGAAAGAGCCGTCGCGCGTGTAGCCGAAGCTGCCGTCGGGCAACAGGACCTGGAAGAAGCCCCGACCGTTGATCGACACGTCCAGTGCATTGCCGGTCTGCGACAGGCTGCCCTGCGTATAGGTCTTTTCGGTGGCGACGATGCGCACGCCGGTGCCGATGTTCTTGCCGGTAGGCGACAGCGTGTCCTGGGACGTCGCGCCGCCGACCTGCTTCGAATTCTGGTACAGCAGGTCCTCGAAGACGGCCCGGTCCTTCTTGAAGCCATTCGTGTTGACGTTCGCGAGGTTGTGCGAAATGACGGACATGCGCGTCTGCTGCGCGTCGAGTCCTGTCTTGGCGGCCCAGAGTGCGGATTCCATGTGTGCTGCTCCCGTCCGTTATCCGTGTCAGCCGTTGCGCAGCAGCTGCGAGGCTGCCGCCGCATCGTCTTCGGCCGTGCGCATCGCCTTGACCTGGAGGTCGAAGCGGCGCGCGAGTTCGATCATGTTGACCATCGCCGTGGCGATGTTGACGTTGCTGGATTCCAGTACGCCGGAAGCCAGGCGTGCTGACGCGCTGACTGGCGCATCGGTGCCATCGGCCAGGCGAAGTAAGCCGTCATTGCCCTTGACCATCTGGTCGACTGGCGGGTCAACGAGCTTGATGCGTCCGACGACGGCTTTTGTTTCCGGGCCAGAGCCCTGCGGAATGATGGACAAGGTGCCATCACCCCCCACCAACAGCGCCGTGTTCGGCGGCACGCTGATCGGCCCGTTGTCGCCCAGCACGGGCATGCCCGTCGCCGTCGTCAGTTGCCCCTGGGCGTCCACACGCAGGTTTCCCGCGCGCGTATAGGCCTCGCGACCATCCGGCGCCTGTACGGTGAGGAAGCCGCTGCCCTGCATCGCGACGTCCAGGTCGCGGCCCGTGGTCTGCTGCGTGCCCACGCTGTGGTCGATACCGGTTGCTGAATGCAATGCATAGACGCGCGAATCGAATCCCGCGCCCTGCACCGCCTGGGCACGGAAGGCCGTCATGTTGGCCTGGAAACCCGTCGTGCTGGCATTGGCGAGGTTGTGGTTGTTCGACGCCTGCGCGCGAAGCGTTTCGCGCGCACCCGACATCGCCACATACAGCAAACGGTCCATGGTCTATTACCGGATGTTGATGATGGTCTGGGTGATCTGGTCAGCCGTCGAGATCATCTGCGCGTTGGCCTGGAAGGCCCGCTGCGCGGTGATCATGTTGACCAGCTGGGCGGTGATGTCGACGTTCGAGGATTCCAGCGCACCGGACTGGATGAGGCCGAAGCCGGACGTACCGGCCTGGCCCTTGAGCGCCTGGCCCGAGGCCGAGGTCTCAACCCAATTCGTGTCGGCAACCTGCTGCAGGCCGTTCTGGTTCGCGAAGTTGGCCAGTGCCACCTGTCCCAGGGCCGTCGAACGACCGTTCGTGTACTGCGCCAGGACAATGCCCGTCTTGTCGATGTTGATGCCGGTCAGTCGGCCGGTCGTGTAACCGTCCTGCGTGATCGAGTTCACGCCGAAGTTGCTGCCGTACTGCGTGGCCCGGTTGTAGTCGAGCGTCAGGTTCATCGGCGCGGCACCGGTGGGCGGCGCATACGGCCCGAAGGCGAGCGTCCCGGTGACCGGCGTCGTGAGTGTGCCCGTGTTGCTGAAGGTCAGCTGCTGCGTGGCGGGTGCGACTGCCGTGCCGTCGATGTACAGGCGCGTATCCCAGATGCCGTTGGTGGCCGTCTTGGAGTAATACGTCGTAGCCGTGTGGGCAGCGCCCAGGGTGTCGTACACCGTCATGGACGTTGCCTGGGTGTAACTCGTCGGGTCCGCCGGGTTGAAGGTGGCCGTGGTCGGCACCACTGCATCCGAGGGCAGGTTCATGACGAACTGGACGGCGGAGGTCGCATTCGGGGCGCTTTCGCCGGTGACGAGACGCAGGTCCGTCAAACCACCGGTATTGAAGCCACCGCTGGCAGTCGGCGGGAAGACCTGCAAGTGCTGGCCCTCGGAATTCACCACGTAGCCGTCGGCATCGGTGCGGAAGGCGCCGGAGCGGGTGTACTGCAGGGCGCCGCCATTGCTCACGGTAAAGAATCCCGAGCCGCTCACGGCGAGATCGAGGTTGCTCTGCGTGAAGTTGACGTTGCCCTGGCCGAACTGCTGCGAGACCGAGGACACGCGCACACCACTACCAGTGGCAAGGCTCGACACGCCCTGCGGCGATACGGCGAAAAGTTCCGCGAATTCAGTGCGCGAACTCTTGTAGCCCGTCGTCGCGGTGTTGGCGATGTTGTTCGCCGTCGTGTTCAGGTCGGCGGACGCGGCATTGAGGCCGCTCAGTGCGATCTGGAAAGGCATTGCAGGAGCTCCTTAGGTCACGCTGCGCACGTTCGAGAGCGCAACAGGTCCGATGTCGGTATTGAGGGTCAGGCTGGAATTTGTCGGATCGATCGTCACGCTGTTGACGCGGCTATTGACCTGCGTTTCCAGCTGCTGGCTGACGCCGCCGACACTGGCGACGACCTTCAAGGTATAGCTGCCGGCCGGCGCTCGCGTCCCGAGCATCGTGGTGCCGTCCCAGTTGAACGTGCCGGTCCCGGCCGTCGTGGACATCGGGACGGTGCGCACGGTCTGACCGCTCGCGTCGCTGATGACGAGCTGGACGCTGTTGGCGTTCTTCGGCACCGTGACCTGGCCACTGACGCCGCCGGCGTCGGCCAGCTGCGCGGTTTCGTTTGCGGCCAGCACGCTGTGGCCAACGAGCATCGTGCCATCCAGCACCTGCGACGAGCGCAGCGCGCTGGTCAGCGAGCTGATGTCCGTCTGCATCGACTGGATGCCCTGCACGGTGCTGAGCTGTGCCAGTTGCCCAAGGAAGGCCGTCGGGTCCTGCGGGCTCATCGGGTCCTGGTTCTTCAGCTGCGTCAGCATCAGCTTCAGGAAGGAATCAGAACCCAGCTGCATGCCATTGCTGGCGCTGCTGAGTGCGCTGGCCGTGGCAGCAGACGCGCTGCTGGATCCATTGACGCCGGTCGTGGTGGTCATGGTCTTCCTTTTCCTTACTGGCCGAGCCGGAGCGTGGCCATCAGGAGTTCCTTGGAGGTATTCATGACCTCCACGTTGTTCTGGTAAGCCCGCGAAGCGCTGATCATGTCGACCATCTCTTCCACGGTGCTGACGTTGGGCGCGAAGACATAGCCATCCGCATTGGCCAGCGGATTGCCTGGCTCGTAACGCGCATCGGGCGCGCGTGAATCCTCGAGGATTTGCTTCACCCGCACGGCGGCGCTGGGCTGCCCGGCCTTGCCGGCTGCCTCGGCGCGCACGGCCTCGAACACCGGATGCTTGGCCTTGTAGGCCGTGGTGGCGTCACCGCTCACGCTGTCGGCGTTCGCCAGGTTGCTGGCAACGGTATTCAAGCGCACGGACTGGGCCGACATGCCGGAACCGGCGATATCAAAGATCCTGAAGCTGGACATGGTCGACTCTCCCCTGCCTTACTGGCCGGTAATGGCGGTAATCAAGGAACGGAAGCTTCCGGACAGGAACGACAGCGTCGCCTGGTAACGCACTGCGTTTTCCGCGAATGCCGACTGCTCCAGCTGTGCATCGACGGTGTTGCCATCGAGTGCCGGCGCCAGTGGCGTGCGGTATTTCAGGAATCCGTCCGCCGGATTCGTGCCACCGGCCACGCCCGCAAGGTGCAGCTTCTGCGTCGCGACCATTGAAGCGGGTTTCACACCGGACTTTCCGTCGGCTGCTGCCGTCAGCGCCGCACGGAAATCAATGTCGCGGGCCTTGTAGCCTGGCGTGTCCGCATTCGCGAGATTCATGGCCAGCTGCTCGGTCCGCTGTTCGCGGACACGCAGAGCCTGAGCGCTCACGCCGAGATAGGCATCGAGATCCATCGCCACGGAAATGCTCCGTCAAGAAACTGTCCCGTGGTGGACAGAGCAAGGTCCGTGCCAGCGCCTGCCAACTGGCGCATGCGCTGCGGGAAGCGGCAGCGAGACAGTGCAGCGGCAAGTCGCGGCAATAACACGGCAGGTCGGCGGCAAGAAGTGGCCACCAAGATGGAGCGCAGGCTTCAGGCACCTGTATCGACCTCGCGTGCAAATTCTTTAATGCGCACGATCGGCCTGATGGCACAGGCCTTGCTCTGACTCTCCACATCGCGGCCAGAAACCGCTTTTCTGACAGAAACCCGTCGCACGATGCGCATGCTGCCTGCCCTATCGCTGAGTGTCGCGCTGCTGACCGCAGGTGTGCCGGCCATGTCCGCGCAAGCCGATGCGACGCAGGACCTGGCGATCCTGCGCAACACCGTCTCCCGCTTCGCGATGGGCCTGCTGGGCCCACAACCGCAGGGCACCCAGATTTTCATCGAACCCGGCGCACTCGACGCAAGACTGCGACTCGCGCAGTGCGCGACACCGGAAGCCTTCCTGCCTGCCGGCGCAAAGCCAGCCGCGCGATTCACCGTGGGCGTGCGTTGCGCGTCGCCGGCCTGGAGCGTTTACTTGCCGGTCACCGTCGAATCGGAGGTGCCGGTGTTGGTGCTGCGTGTTCCAGCCGCAAGCGGCGCAACGCTCACTGCCGCAGACGTCGAGCCGCAACGGCGTCGCGTCCCGGGCTTTGCAACGCTCTATCTCACCGATACCGCGCAACTCGCCGGACGGCACCTCAAGCAATCCGCGCCTCCCGGCACCGCGTTGAACACAGAACTGTTGGTGGCGGATATCAAGGTCAAACGCGGACAGCGCGTGGCATTGATCGCCAGGACCGGTGGCTTCGAAGTGCGCGCGCAGGGTGAGGCCATTGCCGACGCACGGCCCGACGGGCGCGTACGGGTACAGAACCTCTCGTCCGGAAAAATCGTTGAAGGCAATGTGGAAACGGCCGATACCGTCCGGGTGGGCCCTTGATCGCCTACACTGCCCTAAAGGTTTCGACAGCGCGGCCGTTACAGTCAATGACAGGAAGCGCCCTTGGCGCAGGAGATTCCTCGGTGGCCAACAAAATCAACGGCTTGGATAGCAGTACGGTCCGCATTGCGGCCGGCTCGTCCGTTGCCCGGAGCAATCCGGACAAGGCCGCTGCCGCCCAGGAAAAGCCAGCCGGAAGCGCCCCGGTCGAAGTGCAGATCACCGGCGCCGCCCGGACCCTGGCCGCGCTCGAACAGAAGCTGCG
>CANGMU010000164.1 GCA_947454665.1 Pseudomonadota bacterium
CACCTTCGGCGATTCAATCACCGATGGCGTCGGCTCCTCGCCGAACAAGAACCACCGCTGGCCGGACCGCTTCATCGAGCGCCTGCATGCCCGCAAGGGTGGGCAGGTGTGGGCGATCTCGAACCAGGGCATCAGCGGCAACCGCGTGCTGGAGAACGGCATGGGCGAGTCGGCGCTGACGCGCTTTGATCGCGACGTGATCAGCCAGCCCGGCGTGACGCATGTCGTGATCTTCGAGGGCGTGAACGACCTGGGCCTTTCCTATGGCAACCCGACCGGCCCGAATGCGGAGCGCATGAAGTCCATGCTGCCGCGGGAGAAGGCCACGGCCGAGAAGCTGATCGCCGGCTATCGCCAGCTCATCGCCCGCGCCCATGCCCATGGCATCACCGTGATCGGCGCGACGATCGCCCCGTATGAAGGCGCATCGTACTGGTCGCCCGAGGGCGAGGCGCAGCGCCAGAAGGTGAACGCCTGGATCCGCAAGGGCGGCGAAGTCGATGGCGTGATCGACTTCGACGCGGCGGTGCGCGACCCGGCCAAGCCTTCACAGATGAAGGACGGCCTGCACATGGGCGACCACCTGCACGGCAGCGACGCGGGCTACGAGGCGATGGCGAACGCCATCGACCTCGGCTTGTTCAGGTAGATCAGTAGTCGAGCACCTGCGGCGAATTCTTCGCCGCAGACATGCTCAGCGTGTGGACCCAGCGGTACTTGCCGTTCACGTAGTGGAAGGTATGTGAGTCGGGCATGCCGCCCGCGCCGAAGCGGCAGAAGATGTTCACCGTGCCCTGCTCTTCGTCGACCACGTAATCGCGGTTGACGATGTAGAGCACGCCGGCCGGGATGCCGACCTTGCAGCTGGTGGCCGGGTCGTTCAGGTCGCCCTTGGCGTTCGTGTAGGCGCCGCCTTCCAGGCGCGCGCAGGGTTGGCCCCAGGGCGCTTCGCGGTATTTGTCCGCGAACAGGTCGAGGTAGGCATTGCCGCCGTTGATCATGTCCTCGGCTTTCGTGCGCTGGGCCGATGTGATGTTCCAGTCCTCGGCCTTGGAGAACTTCAGGTAGTTCTTCGCGTTGAACAGCCAGTCGCCCTTCTGCGTGGTGATGCTGTCGATGCGCGTAATGCGTCCGTCGTCCACGTAAAGGCGCGTGCCGATCACGTATTGCAGGTCGCCTTCCGAGACGATGACCTCGCTGAAGGTCTTGCAGCGCTTCGTGTCATAGAAGCTGCGCGAAAAGGAAACCGGCAGCTTCCTGTTCCAGAGTCCCTTGTCCGCGGCGACCGGCTCCATGTTCTCCAGCACCTTCGCGTTGCCCGTGAAGGTCATCTTCGAGCCATCGCCGGCCTGCTGCGCGGCAAGGTAGCTCGCCACGGCGGCCTTCAGCGAATCACGCGTGCAGACCGGGATCTTGTCCGGTGGCGGCGGCGTGAAGCTGCCACCGACGATGCCACTGATGCTGCCCGAAGGCGAACTGCCGTCCGCGGGCTGTGCAGCCTGTGCGCTGACGACAACGCAGGCGATGAACGTGGCAACGGGAAGAACTGCGCGTAGCTTCATGATCTGACCCCCGGGTTTTTTCGAAGTATAGGCGCGCGGCTCAATCCGTCGCATCGAGCCAGGCGCGGATGCGATCACCATGTTCGTCGAGGCGCGGCGGCGGCAGCGTCGTGCCCGGCCCTTCCGCAGACATGCGGAAGCCGGCGTTGACGATCGCGACCTCATCCTTGCCGTCCGGCAGTCCCGGTACGGTCAGCGGCAGAGTCAGCCCACGGTCGACACCATGCGGCATCGATACCGCCTCGCCCACTTCGCGCACCATGCCACAGGGAATGCCGGCATCGCTGAGCACGGCTTCCCAATGCGCCGCGGGCTGGCGTGCCAGCACGGCGCCCAGTTCATCGCGCATCGCCTCCGCATTCGCACGGCGCAGTTCCGGCGTGCGGAAGCGCGCACGATAAGGCGTGTAGGAAAACACCACGGGCAGGCGCGCCGTGGACACGCGGCCTTCGGCAGCCGGGTGATAGACATTTACCGCCAGCTTCGTGCCGTCGCGCACCGGCACATAGCGTGATTTGCGGAAGGGTCCCTTCGGCAGGCCGAGCTTCTTCTGCACGACGGTCCAGCGCGGATTGCGGCACAGCCGGCACTCGGGGCCTGCGAAATCCCAGCTCGCATCGGCATCCTGCTTCAGCTGCCAGTCGAGCCAGCGCGCAGCCACGCGCGCCCAGTCACCGCCATCGCGCTGTGTCCAGAAGGTGCCGCCATGGCCGACCGGGATCGAGCCCATGAACACGGGCAGGTGGTCGATGCGCGCGACGTCATCGCTGGCGTTCACATGCGCGATGTCTTCGGGGCCACCGGTGAGATAGAGCATCGGGCCGTGCAGCGTCGCGAGCTTTTCCTTGCCGACCTGCACGCCGCTGCGGCCACCCGAGGCGCGCACATAGACGCCACTGTTGAGCACGAGCGTCGTGCGGATGCGCGGATCATCCGACACGGAAATCGCCTGCAGGCCCCCGCAACTGTGGCCGCCGACAGCGACCTTCGCCACATCGAGGTGTCCCTGCAGCGGGCTGCCGGCGCGGCTGTTCTCACGCGTGGCCCAGTCGAGCGCTTCCAGCAGCTGCGCGGCCTGCGTCTCGTCCGGCACGTTGCGGGGCTCGGGCTGGCCCGGCGCCACGGCAGGCGGCGGCGGTGCGGGGTTCGGATCAAAAGGGCGCTCTTCGCGCGGCACGCCGAGCGCGATCACGACATAGCCCTGGGAGGCGATCTGCCGCAGGAAGGCAGCGTGAGCGAGACCGTTGTCCCGACAGGCGCCGTTGCCCCACAGGAAGATCGGCAGCGGTGACTTCGGCAGCTGTTGCGGCCGATAGAGCGTATGGCGGGGCAGGCTGGCGAGCTGTTCCGCGACGGCGGGCATCGGCCCGGTGCCGGCAGCGGCGCCGAAGATGTCAGCGGTGGCGATGCCCGGCAGCGACAAGCAGGACAAAACCGTCGACAGACCCAGGACGCGGACAAACTGGCGCATGACGGACTCCCCCAATGGTCCTGTGCCGGACCTGCGGGCGATAGTAAGCGCTTTTATCAACCGCGCAGCGGCAGGCGGGCCTCGAAGTGGGTGCCTGGCTGGTCCTCGTCGACGAGCCGCAGGTCACCGCCATGGGCACGCGCGACCTGCCGCGTGAGATAGAGCCCGAGGCCCGTGCCGCCGGTCTCGCGCGCGCGGGAACTGTCGGATCGATAGAAAGGCTCGCCCAGGTGCTCGCGCTGGTCGGCGGTCAGGCCCGGCCCCTGGTCACGCACGGACAGCACGAGCGCATCCGGCTCCGCGGTCACGGTGAGCTGCACCGGTCCGGATTCCGGCGGTGCGTAGCGCAATGCATTGCCAACGAGGTTCTTCAGCAGCAGCTGGATGCGCGCCGCATCGAGCCGCGCGACCACGCCCTCGGGCACCTGCACGGTAAGGCGCTTTTCACCGGGGAAATAGCGGGCGACCAGATCCTGCACGAGCTCATCGACCGCGACCTCGGACAGGTTCAGCGCCGAATGCGCGGAGCCCAGGCGCTCCGCATCGAGCAGCGTGTCGACGATGCTGCGCATCTCTTCCACGTCCTGCCGCAGTCCGGCGACGGCGGGGGACTCATCCTGCAGCGCCAGCGCCAGCTTCATGCGCGACAGGGGCGAACGCAGCTCGTGGCTGACACCCAGCAAGAGCTGCCGCTTCGCATCGAGCATGCGCTCGACCTTGCCGGCCATCAGGTTGATGTCATCGGCCAGTTCGCCCAGCTCGTCGCTGCGGCCGGTCTTGATGCGATGTCCGAAATGGCCGGCGCCGATATAGGCCGCGCCCTCGCGGATCGTCACGACCGGCAGGAAGAGCGCGCGCACGGCGAGATAACCGCAGAGGATCAGCAGCAGCGCAAAGCCAACGAGGATGGGCACGAGCTGCGGTCGCTCGTGGCGCTGCCCCATCTTCGGCGTTGCCACGACGACGTCGTACTCGCCCTGGCGGAAGCGGAAATAGCGGTGCTCTCCGAGCGCGGCGAAGTCCACGCCCTGCAGCGCATTGAGCAGTGCGCCGGGCGCGTCGCTGAAGTATTCGCTGGGCCCGAACTTCAGGTCCGCCATCGCCGGGAACCGCGGGTCCGAGGCCCAGTGCAGGTCCGGCCCGTCGATACGGATGTCCACGGGCACGCGCTCGGTGATCGACTTCGCGCGCTCAAGGTCCGGCGGCGTACCCAGATCCCGCTTCACATAGTCAATGTGCAACGAGAGGTGGCCGCTGATCAGCGTGCGCAGGTCATCTTCGCGGTAGGCCCAGCGGATGCCGGACACCACGCCCCAGGCAAAGAGCGCCGCGAGCAACAGGAAGATCGCCACCAGCCGCAGCGACAGCGAATGGCGCAGCGCGTGGATCATCGGAAGCGGTAGCCCCGGCCCCAGACGGTGTGGATCCAGCGGGCCGGCTTGCCAGTGTCGCCCAGCTTGGCGCGCAGGCGGCTGACCAGGATGTCGACCGAGCGGGTCAGCAGGGCGGCGTCGATGCCACGCAGCCCGGACAGGATGGCGTCGCGGCTGAAGTCCTTGCCCGGGTTCGAGGCCAGCAGCAGCAGCAGCTCGTACTCCATGGACGTGAGCTCGAGGAGGACCCCGTCGACCACGACGGCGCGGCGGGCGGTGTCGATGGCCAGCCCGTCGAACTCCAGCGTGGCCGGCGCCGGGACCGGCTCGATGCGTCGCAGGACGGTCTGGATCCGCGCGACCAGCTCGCGCGGTTCGAAGGGCTTGGCGATGTAGTCGTCGGCACCGAGCTCCAGCCCGGCCACCCGGTCGGTCAGGTCGCCGCGGGCGGTCAGCATGATGATCGGCACGCGGCTCCTGGCGCGGATCTCGCGGCAGAGGCTGAAGCCATCCTTGCCGGGGAGCATGACGTCGAGCAGCAGCAGCTCGGGTTGGGTGGCGCCGAACCGGCTCAGACCCTGGTCCGCGTCATAGGCACAGTCGACGTCGATGCCGAAGCGCCGGCAGTAATCCGACAACAGCGCGGAGTGACGACGGTCGTCGTCGATGAGGAGGACGCGGCTCACGTCTTCCATTCTACGCAGCCGGGTGGGGGTGGAAAGGAACCCGCTTCAGCCAGAGGCGCAGGGCCTGCCAGTAGATGGCAGCCAGCACCCGGACGCAGGAGGCCGGGAAGCGGATCAGCACCCGGGCGAGCGAGGCCGTCGTGATCGTTTCGCGGTGCAGCACGAGGGTCGCGTCGAAGACCGATGTGCCGTCTTCGACGTTGTCCATGTGCACCGCAACATCCTTGCCCGGCACCCCGAAGCGCCAGCGGTAGGTCTGGGTCATCGGCATGAAGGGCGACACGTGGAAGGTCTTGTCGAAGGTGAATTCGAAGGGTGCCGCGGACGTCTGGGCGACCCGATCGGCGGGCACCGGCAGCACATAGGACTGCCGCTCTCCCCAGGGCGTATTGGTAATTTCAGCGACTATTGTATCCACAGTGTCACCAGAAGCCCCGTAGCAGTAATAAAAGGTGACAGGATTGAAACAATAACCGTAATTGCGCAGTTGGCTGAGCATCCGGACCGGGCCCACCGGACGGCGGC
>CANGMU010000165.1 GCA_947454665.1 Pseudomonadota bacterium
ATGGTGCCCGGGGGCGGAATCGAACCACCGACACGCGGATTTTCAATCCGCTGCTCTACCAACTGAGCTACCCGGGCATCGAGGGATGCCAGCACCGCGGGGAAGCGGTGGGGGGCGTATTAGACCGGGCCGGGTCGCCCGACGTCAACCTCTACTTGCCCGGCGCGACGAAAGCATCCGGCGTGGCTGAACCCTCGCCGAAAAAGAACTTTTCCATCTCGCCCTCGAGCATCTTGCGGGCCTTCGGATCGACGGGCGTCAGTCGGTATTCGTTGATCAGCATCGTCTGGTGCTTCACCCAGCGCGCCCAGGCTTCCTTCGACACCTGGTCGAAGATCCGTTTTCCCAGCTCGCCGGGATAGGTGGGACGGTCGAGGCCGGGGGCCTCGCGCTTCAGCATCACGCAATGGACGGTGCGGGTCATGGGATCTCCAGGCCTTCGAGCAGCGCGGCAACCGGCGCAGGCAGGCCAATGCGCGCGGGACGGCGCGCGTTATACCACAGGCCTGCAGGCTGCCAGCCTTCGGGGGCGGCGCAGAGCAGCGGCAGGATGCGCAGGTCGAAATGCGTGAAGACATGGTCGATGGCGGGCAATTGCCGGCCTTCGGCGGCACCCGGCAGCGCGACATCGGCCTCGCCGACCGTCGCGTATTCGGGCGGTGACCAGAGCCCGCCCCAGATGCCGGTGGGCGGACGCTGCACGAGCAGCACGCTGGCATCCTCGCGATGGACCAGCAGCATCACGACCTCGCGCTGCGGCCGTTCGCGCGCTTTGCGGGGCGCGGGCAGCTCATGCTGACGCCCGCTGGCACGGGCTACGCAGGCTTCGGCCAGCGGACACAGCAGGCAGTCCGGATTACGACGCACGCAGACGGTGGCGCCCAGATCCATGATGGCCTGCGTGTAGACGTCCACATCCGCGGCCGGCGTCTCACGCTCGGCATGGGCCCAGAGCTGGTTCTCGAAAGCGCGTTCGCCGGGGCGACCTGCCACGCCGAACAGGCGCGCGAGCACGCGGCGCACGTTGCCATCGACGATGGCGTGCCGCTGCTTCGTGCTGATCGCGAGGATCGCGCCGGCAGTCGATCGACCGATGCCGGGCAGATCGGTCACCGTCTCGTAATCGGTGGGAAATGCACCACCATGTTCATCGCGGATGCGCTGCGCGGCGCGATGCAGGTTACGCGCGCGCGCGTAATAGCCCAGGCCCGTCCAGAGGTGCAGCACCTCGTCGACCGGCGCATCGGCCAGCGCCACCACATCCGGAAAGCGCTCCATGAAGCGCTGGAAATACGGGATGACCGTGGCCACCTGCGTCTGTTGCAGCATGACCTCCGACACCCACACGCGATAGCTGCTGCGATCCTGCTGCCACGGCAGGTCGTGCCGACCATGGCGGCGGTGCCAGGCGAGCAAAGCAGGCGCGAGAGGGGCTGGCGGGGTCATACGGTGCGCAGCGTATCAGGGCTTGCGAGGGCGCTTTTCGACAGGCCAAAAAGAAAGGCCCGCGGATTCCTCCGCGGGCCTCGCCAGGTCAGGCAGCCTTCAGGTCAGACGTGGACCTTGAACGCCTCGCCCTTCGAGTCGAGCGTGATGTTGCCGTTCTGGATGGCGGCCACGAACTTGGCGGTCTTCAGGAAGCCACCGAAGGCGAAGAAGTGCAGGCCGGCGAAGTTGACCTTGCCCGATGCCTGCTCGCGCGCCAGCGTGCGGATCGTCTCTTCCGGACCGCTGTCGCCCAGCAGGTTGGCAACGAGCGCCATCTTGCCGCCACCCATCAGGGCGCGCATGGAGGCGCCGGCGCCGCAGATCTTCGCGTAGCGCAGCAACGTCTTGAGGCTGGCCGGTCCCGGCAGGCCCGGACGCGCCTTGTGCTGGATGCCCGTCTTGCGCAGGGTGTTTTCCCACTCGACGAACGGTTCCGGCTCGAACACGACCTGCGTGACGAAGGTCAGGTCCACGCCCTGTTCGGCCGTCAGCGCGACCTTCTTCTGCTCGTATTCGCGCTGCTGGTCCGGCGTCATGTGCGCATGGCCTTCCGGATGGCCTGCCATGTACATCGTCTTCACGCCGGCCTTGGCGAACTCGCCCGAGGCCAGGACACCGATCGTCGAATCGAAAGCACCTTCCGGCGCAGTCATGTCGCCCGCGATCAGCAGCATCTTCTTGACGCCAGCGCCGGCGAAACCTTGCGCGATCTTCGCGACTTCAGCCAGGTCCTTCACGCGGCGGGCCGGCACGTGCGGCACGGCGGTGAAGCCCGCGGCGCCAACGGCACGCGCAGCTTCGGTCAGTTCCTCGAAGGTCTGGTTCGGGAACAGCGCGATGAAGATGTCCGTGCCTGCCGGCAGGACCTTGGCGGCCTCGGCCAGGTGCTCGACGTCCTTGCAGGTCATTTCGACCGAGGCGCCGGCCATCAGGGCCTTGATGTTTGAGAGCTCGACAGTGGAATCCGACATGGAAGTACCAATCGTGTAGTGGTTAAAGGGAAAGGGTACGCAGCCGACGCAGCGCGGCGACGCCCGCGGCGCTTCCGAGCAGCAACAGCGAGAAGAGATCCAGCGCACCGCCGCCACCAGACGTGGCGCCGCCATCCACGGGCTTCGCGGCCGCGGTGGCGACCGAGAGGAAGGCGCGCGTGTAGCGCGTGACGCCTGCGCCATCGACGCAACCGATCGCGTAGTTGTAGATGCCTGCTGCCGTCGGCGTGACCGTGACGGTGCCCGACGTGGCGATGGTGTCCGTCCAGTTCTCGCTCGCCGTGCAGCTGGCCGCGGTCGGCGAAGACCACGAGATGACAGCCGACGCGCCGAGCGTGATGTTCTCGGGCGTCACCGCGAACGTGACGGGCAGCGTGCCTGCCGTGCCGAGGTCGATCTTGTAGACATTGCCGGCCGAGGTGCCGACATCGGTGTAGGTCATGCCGTAAAGGAAGCCGTTGATCGGCACCACGCCCACATAGGGCGTCGTGCCATCGAAGGCCGACATGGGGCTCGTGACAATCGCCTGCGCGGAACCGCTGAAGGAATGCAGCACCGACCAGGCGCCACCAGCCGACCGGCGCCAGGCCGTGCCACCGTTGCCCGAGCCACCCAGCGAAGTCGTGCCATAGAGCGTGCCGTCCGGCATAACCGTGACAGCGCCCAGCGGCCGCGAACCATCGCTCGGCGTACCGCCGAAGGTGTGCAGCACGGTGAGCGCACCCGCAGGCGTCACACGGAAGACCGTGCCATAGCCCGTGGTGCCGGCCTGGTAGGCCGTGCCGTAGAAGTTCCCGTCCGCACCCAGCCGCAGGCCCGCGCGCGGATTGGCGCCGCTCGCGTTGGTGCCGTCGCCAACCGCGTTGAAGGTGTTGATCGAGTCGAAAGAGTAAAGCAGCGTGTACGTGCCGCTCGTCGTGACCTTGAAGACAGTGCCGCGGTCATTCGCACCGCCGGTCATCGTCGTGCCATAGAGCGCGCCATCGGCGCCAACGACCAACTGGCCTTCAGGGCTGGCGCCGTTGGCGCCGGTGAAGCTCAGCAATTCGGTGTGCACGCCGGCCAGCGTGACGCGGAACAGCGTGCCGGTGTTGCCGGTGCCGCCCTGGAGCGTCGTGCCATACAGCGCGCCATCCGGACCCTGCACGACGCCCGCGTAGGGACGGTAGCCGCCCTTGTTCTTGGCGTCGAAGGCATACACCGTGGCATAGCTGCCATCGAGGCCGACGCGATACACCGTGCCGGCCGAGTTCGTACCACCCGCGTAGCTGGTGCCGTAGAGGTTGCCGTCATTGGCCTGGATCAAGCCGGCATAGGGCAGCGCTGCTTCGGTGGTGTCACCCTTGAAGCCGTGGACGACAACCGTCGTGCCATCCGGTGCCACGCGCATGACGGCACCCGCGCCGCCTGATCCACCGGCACTCTGGGCCACGTAGAAGTTGCCGTCGTTCGCAAGCAGCATTTCGCCGCGGCCCGAAAGACCGTTGCTGCTGCTTGCGCCAGTCAGGTCAGTGACCGTGGCGGAGGTGCCAAAGCTGTAGACGCCGATGAGGTTGCCCGCCGGCGGGGCAGCCTGCGCTGCCGTGGCCGCGATCAGCGCGCCCGTGAAGCCGACGAGGACTTTGACCAGCGGCTTGCGCCGCGGGAATGAAATTCGATGCATGCGTAAATGGGGCCTGGGAATGGCGTCGGCCGGTGGCGGATTAGAGCATATTCCCCGCCCCGAGTTCCGGAGACGCGAGACATTCTCATTTGGGCGAGGATTCACTCGTAACGCAGGGCGTCGATGGGCGCGAGGTTGGCCGCCTTGCTGGCCGGCAGGATGCCGAACAGCATGCCGATGAAGGCCGCAAAGAGGCAGGCGCCGACCACCGCCCACCAGGGCACGGCGGGTGACGGGAAATTGGGGATCGCCGCGGCGATGGCATGGGCCAGGCCGAAGCCGATCAGGATGCCGATCACGCCCCCTAGCGCCGCCAGCAACATCGCCTCGATCAGGAACTGCAGCAGGATGAAATGCCGCGGCGCCCCGAGCGCCTTGGCAATGCCGATCTCGCGCGTCCGCTCGGTCACCGAGACCAGCATGATGTTCATGATCCCGATGCCGCCCACGAGCAGCGAGATGCCGACGATGCCCGCCACCACCAGGGTCACGGTGTTGGAGATCTGTTTGAAGGTGTTGGCGAGCGTATCGGACGCCTCGACGCGGAAGTCGTCGGGCTGGCCGGCCTTGATGCCATGCGCGCGCCGGATCAGTGCGATGGCCCGCTGCTTGATGTTGGGCACGGCATCCAGGTCCTGCGCGGAAAAGCTGATCGAGAAGTCCGGGCGCAGCACCACGTTGCCGAAGGACAGCGCCGTCTGATACGGCATCACGAGGAAGCTGTCCTGGTTGATGCCGAAGACCTCGCCGCGCGGCTCCATCACGCCGACCACCTTGAACCATTCGCGGCCGATCTGGACGAAGAGACCCGTCGGGTCATCCGGCAGCTTCAGGTCCTTGCGGACCTGCTCGCCGAGCACGACGACGCGGCGCCGGCTGTCATCGTCGCTCGCGGTGATGAAGCGCCCCACGCGCGGAAATAGCTGCTGCACGTCCTGCAGACTCTCTGTGGTGCCATAGAACTGGCCGGTCGCTGAATTCGCGCCATAGGTCACCTCGCGCGTGGCAACGGGCACCACGGGCGTGATGTGGGTGATGCCATCCATGCGATATCGCAGCTCGTCCACGTCAGTGAGCCGCAGGCGGTTCACCTGGCCGCGCAGCTGGTCGGCGAGCGGCGTGTCCGCGCGCAGCGTCAGCGTGCTGGAGCCCAGGCCTTCGAACTGCTTGGTGATCGTGCTGGAAAGACCCTGCACGAGCGCGATCACGCAAATGACCGACGAGACGCCGATGATGACGCCGAGCATCGTGAGCAGGCTGCGCAGGCCATGGGCGCGGATGCTGGCGGCCGCGGAACGCAGGCATTCCTGCAGGGCATAGAGCCGTCGCGACCAGCGACCGGCGATCACCTCATCCATGCTGGCGGTCCTCCGCGATGCGGCCGTCGTGCAGGCGGATCTGCCGCTTGCAGCAGGACGCGATGCCCGGATCGTGCGTGTCGACGACCAGG
>CANGMU010000166.1 GCA_947454665.1 Pseudomonadota bacterium
GCTGAGCGCAGGCGGGTTGAAGGCCGCCGCGATGCCGATACCGGTCATCGTGATGCCAAGCGCGATGCCCCGGCGCCGACTGAAGGTCTCGTTGATGATCTTGCTGTATGCGATCGGTCCCGATGCGGCGCCCGCCACCGCCACCAACACCTGCAGCAGGTAGTAGCTGCTGATGGACTGGATGAACGAACCGAGCGACGCGAAGCCTGCCGACAGCAGCAGCAGCCCCGCCACCGACAACCACTTCGCCCCCAGCCTGTCGACCAGCCAGCCCACGATCGGGTTGGCGCAGGCCAGCGCCAGAGTCACCAGCAGAACGCCGAAGCCGAATTGAACGCGCGTCAGGCCGTAGTCGTGCGCAAGCCCGGCCACGAACAGACCATTGGTGTACAGGAGTAATGCGGAGACTCCCGTGGCACTGCCAATCACTGCGCTCGCCAGGCTGCGTTGCCAGCCCGGCGCAGGATCCGCGGCCGCAGGCGTCCCGGCTTCGGCGTCCACCACCTACTTCTGCGCCACGATGTTGTGCTTCTGCTCGCCGATGCCTTCGACGATACATGTGCCCACGTCGCCGGCCTTCATCCAGCGCGGGTTGGCGCGTTCGATGTTCGTGCCAGCAGGGCTGCCGAGCGAGAGCATGTCGCCCGGGCTCAGCGTCATCACGTTGGACGCGTACGAGAGCATCTCCCAGAGGTTGTACTCCATGCGACCGGTGTTGGAGTCCTGCTTGATCTCACCGTTGAGCAGGAAATAGTGCCGCACGTTCATGGGCTGCGGGACGAACTCCTTCGGCACGATGAAGGGACCGATCGGCCCGAAGCTGTCGTGGTTCTTCTGGATGAGCCAGTCCGGGCCACCGCCCATCTTCCGGTCGCCTCGGCCAGCTCGATCCGACACGTCGAACTCGATGCTGTAGCCGAAGATGTAATCGGCCGCCGATGCCACAGACACGTTCTTGGCAGGCTTGCCGACCACGACGGCGAATTCGCATTCCCAATCGATCTGCTCGCGACCGCGCGGAATGACGACGTCATCGTTCGCACCCACCACCGTGGTGGGCGACTTCAGGAACAGATAGGGATTGTCGGGACGCATATCGCCAGACGGACGTTCCCAGATGCCAGGTGCGGACTGTGATGCGGCACGTGCAGGGCCGCCCGCGGCACCTGCCGGAGGTCCGCCGGGACCCGCCACACGTGCATTTTCCTGCACGATGCCGGCGGCATGTTCGGGGTAGTTGGCGCCCGCATTCAGGATGATGGCGGGTCGTACCGGTGGCAGGACTTTCACCCCGTCGATGCGACGGATGTATGCGGCAGACTGCGTCGATTCGTTCTCCGCGGCGAGCGCGCGCAGGCGCGGCGCGAACTCGCTATCGTAGCGAGCGATGATGTCCTTGAGATCAGCGGGGACGCGCAGCTTTGCGGCGGAAGGATGCGCTCGCTCGTACTGTGCGTTGGCCGCGGCAATATCAATGACCACGGTGTCGCGCAACACCAGCCCCACGAAGGACCGGCTCTGCACCTGGAATGTGCCGAGCTTGAACGGCGTGACCTTTAGTTCAGCCCCAGTGGCTGCAGCGCCCACCATCGCGGCGATCAGCGCCATCAGTGGTGCAACAAACGGCTTGTGGTTCATCTGTAAGTTCCCCTGTTGATCGTCGCGATGTTCTTGTTTTATTGCGCACTCACGCCCGGCACGACAAGTGCCGGCGGAATCGCATCGCCTGTGCCGAGTTTGCTACCGTCGGCAAGGATCAGGTAATCGATGCTGCCACCCTGCCGGCCATTCTTGTAGGGATGGCCGACCACCGTCACCACGTCACCCTTGCGCACGCTGTCCTTCATCCAGCCCACGCGCTTCAGCACGGGAATGGCGGCACCCTCGAAGCTGAGTGTGGAAGTCTTGCCGTCCGCGGTGACCATGATTTCCACCCAGACATGGGGGTTGGTCCATTGCACTTCCTTGACCGTCCCCTTGTGGCTGATCGACTTGGCCATATCGAACATGGCAAAGGAGTGATGTGCGGCGGCCGCAAGCGGCATTGCCAGTCCGATGATCAAGGCGATGGTTTTCTTCATGGTCAAGGGTCTCCGGCAACTCAAAGGTCGCGGTTGTTCTCGCAGAGGTATTCCTCGAAGCGGCTGCCCGGCGGCATCGGCGTATAGGCGCGCTTGATCGCATACGGTTCAGCGAAGGCCTCGGGATCGGTCAGCAAGGTCTCGATCTCGAGCCGCGTGGGGCTGACGCGGCGGATGCGCTCGATCACCGTCAGCTTGTCGGAATAGGGAATGCCATCGCGGTCGATCGTCGCAGCGCGGATGTTGTCGGTCTCGACGACCAACGTGTCGCCTTCCCAGCGACCCACTGAATCCCCGTTGAAACTGGGTTCGGCGCCCACCGTGTGGCCGATGCCATCCATGTAGATGCGGCGGATGTCATGCAACACCCCGAGGCTCATCGTCACCTGGCCCGGAGTCTGGATGATCTCCACCGGCATGGTCCCGAAGCGCGCGATGCCGAAGGCCAGACAACGCGTGACGGTATCGGGTTCCTGCGTGCCGGTCTCGAAGTTCTTCGACCAGGTCGTGAACTTCTTCGCATAGGGCGGCGTGAGTTTCGGCGGCGCGGGCCGCGTGAAACGCGGCATGCCTGAAGGCGGACCACCTGCCTGCGGCACCGTGGCCGGAGCCCCGACCGGCGGCCCGAAGTAAGCGAACTCCGGATTCCACATACCCGAGATATTGGGATGCGCAGGATCGCCGTAGAGGGGATCTTTCATGGCCGAAGCTGCCAGGGCCGCGGCCCCCGCGGAGGCCATGCACAGTACACTGGCCAACCGGACCCACCACGACAATCCGCGCATCGCCTGCTCCCCCCGAAGGATTAAATTCCCTTTTCTGGGAATTTATCGGAACGCGATGCGGGGAACCAGTGGCCCGCCACTTTCACGCCTGGACCATGAAAGCGAAGAAGACCGTACAGCGCAGCGGAAACCCCTCCCGACCCGGCCGCAGCCGGGGTCGGCCCAGAGCAAAGCAAGGGACCGTCGGCCGTGAAGTCATCGTGGCCTCGGCGCGGAAACTTCTCGAGAAGGTGCCGCCCCACAAGGCGACGATTTCCTCGATTGCACGCAGCGCCCAGGTGGACCCGGCACTGGTGCGCTATTACTTCGGCAGCCGCGAGGAACTGCTGCTGGCGGTGATCGAAGAGATCCTGGGCGACTGGAAGTTCACGCACCCCGCCCAGACGGCAGGTCCAGCGGCCAAACTGGCAGCGCTCGTGGGCGACATGCTCGATTTCGCCATCAACGTCCGCTCGATGCAGCGCTTGATGATCGATGAATGCGCCGCGTCGACCTCCCCGGAAGTGCGCCGCCGGGTCCGGGAGCTGAATGCGGGGGCCGTCAGCCGGCTTGCGCTGTTACTGCATCCGGAAAATGAAAACGGGATCAACGCAACCGATCCGCTGTTCATGCACGTGGCCATCATCGGCATGTGCGAATTCTTCGCAGCCGCCCAGCCCATGATCACGCCCCTGATGCCGGCAGGCGTCAGCACAAAACTGCTGGCGGACCGCTACAAGGACTTCATCGTGCGCCTGGTGCTCGACGGCCTGCGCTCGCGCGTCGAACCGTGGTCGCCGCGCAAGCCCCGCCCGTAGGAGACGTCGGTCCCTAGGGGACGTTCACATAGGTTCCCATCGAATCTTCCCACTTGCTGTCGGTCAACTGGCGGATACGGCCACCGTTGCGATCCATCAGGAAGACCTGGGCATAAGGCTGCGGCGACACGTCATACAACGCCGCCTCATCCTTGAATCCGGTGCGCGAGCTTTCGAACCAGATTTCCTTGCCGTCGCTGGACCAGGTCGCATGCGCATCGGCGCCCGCTGCATCCGTGAGCCGCCTGACATCGGTACCGTCCGGCTGCATCGTGAACACTTCGAAGTCGAAGTCCGGCATGCGGCGCGTGAACACCACTCGATCACCCGAGGGCGAGTAGAAGGGGAAATTATCCCACTCCGTGGTGACGGTCCTCACGCTGCTGTCCGCGAGGTTCAGCGCGCGCAGACCGCGGGTTTCCGGGTCATCCTTGGTGGCCCAGACGCGATAGAGAATGGTCTTGCCATCCGGCGACCAGGCGGGAAAGCCGGCATTCACCTTGCTCTGCGTCACCTGGCGACTCTCGGATCCGTCCGCCTTCACCATGAAGACATTGGCCGGCGCGAACCCGCGGCCACCGAAGAACGTGCCGAATCCGAAGGCGACCCACTGGCAGTCCGGTGACCACGTCGGCATGAGCGCTGCGCCCTCCTGCCGCTGGAACACCTTCACGCGCTGGGTGCCATCGACGTTCAGCACGCTGACCGACGCGTTGGGATTGCCGAAGGGGAAATCGAGGTCGGTAAGCGCCATGCGGCCGTTCTTCGGGCAAACCGCGGGGAACACGTCCGTATAGCGATACTCGTGCTTCTTGTCCCAGCTGTAGAGCTTCGCGAATTGAGGCCTGTTCTTGACGTCGATTCGGTAATACACCAGCGACTTGCCGTCGGGCGACCAGGAAGGGCTGCGCACATCACCGTCCGGGCCCCGCGCACCGTCCGAATAGGCGACGCCGAGCTTCGGGCCGTCCTTGGGCGTCCCCTTGATCACATACCCCATCCGTCCGCCGGGCAGGTACTGCGGGTTGACCTTCAGGGCAGGACCGCTCGTCACCGCCGCTTCCGCACCGGTGGCCAGATTGATCTCGACGATCTGCGAGACGGATCCCAGGGCCGCGATGCCGGCGCCGTGCATGCGGGCCCCGAACGTGTCGCGAGCCGTCAGCACGTACGCGATGAGCTTCGTGCCATCCGCCGAGAACTTCGGCGCACCGTAGGCCATCCCAGGCTTGTTGGTGACGCGACGCAGCCCTGTGCCGTCAGCCTTCATCACGTAGAGGCTTGTGGGATGGGAATGACCGGCACCTGCACCGGTTTCCGCACCGATCCATTTCTCGCCGCGGTCCGAACTGAAGGCGATCCACTGTCCATCAGGCGACCAGGCGGGCCGGAAGTAGCCGTTCATCGTCGAGGGCGGTGCGGTCTTGCCGTCGCCAGTAAGGTTCTTTGCCCTACGCGACTTCAGGTCCATCACCCAGATGTTGGCCGTGTGCGCGCCACCCCGCGTCGAGACATAAGCGAGCCTGGAGCCATCGGGGGAGAGCACGCCCGCATCTTCCATCGAGGCACCGCTCGTCAGCCGCTCGAGACCGGTGCCGTCGGGGCGCACCCGCCAGACGTCTGCCTGGCCATCCCCTTCACCGTCGCGTTCGGAGGTGAACACGATCCACTGGCCATCGGCGGAGAACGTGGCGTCGTAGTCGCGAGCGCTGCCCGGCGGCAGCAGCAGCCGCTCGCCGCTGCCATCGGCATTGGAGACGTACAGCGTCAGCTTCGAGGGGCCGATGCGGTTCATCAGCATGACTTCCCTGGCCTCTGCCTGCTGCAAAAGCCCGGGCAACAGCAATAGCCCAGTGGCCAGGACGGCCTGCACGCACTTGCCCGATATGGTCATGACGCCCCCCAGATTAATTCCTTTA
>CANGMU010000167.1 GCA_947454665.1 Pseudomonadota bacterium
ACGCGGTGTCTCGCAGGAAGACGCCGTGAACATGATCGTCAGCGGCTTCTGCAAGACCGTCTTCCGCGAGCTCCCGATGGAGTTCGCCGTCGAGGCGCAGAACCTGCTGGCCGTGAGCCTTGAAGGAGCCGTGGGATGAGCGAAGCGATGTTGTCGATCCGGGGCCTGCGTGCCCGCGTGGGTGAGCGTGAAGTGCTGCGGGGCATCGACCTCGACGTTCCCGCCGGCGAAGTCCACGCCATCATGGGTCCGAACGGCTCTGGCAAAAGCTCGCTGTCCAACGTGCTGGCCGGCAAGCCGGGCTACGAAGTGCTGGGCGGCAGTGTCAGCTTCAAGGGCCAGGACCTGCTTGCGCTGTCGCCGGAGGTCAGGGCGCGCGAGGGCCTGTTCCTCGGCTTCCAGTATCCGGTCGAGATCCCGGGTGTGAACAACGCCTACCTGCTCAAGGCGGCGCTGAACGCCGCGCGAGTGCACCGCGGCCTGGGCGAAGTGGATGCCTTCGAGTTCCTGCAGCTCGTGAAGAAGAATATGCAGGTCATGAAGATGGACGAAGCCTTCCTGTCGCGTGGCGTCAACGAAGGCTTCTCGGGTGGCGAAAAGAAGCGCAACGAGATCCTGCAGATGCTCGTGCTGGAGCCCTCGCTTGCCGTGCTCGACGAGACCGATTCCGGCCTCGATATCGACGCCCTCAAGATCGTCTCGGCCGGCATCCAGACGCTGCGTGCGCCGGACCGCGCCATCGTGCTGGTCACGCACTATCAGCGCCTGCTGGACCATGTCGCCCCTGACCGCGTGCATGTGCTGGCTCGCGGCCGTATCGTGAAGAGTGGCGGCCCGGAACTGGCGCTTGAGCTGGAAAAGCGCGGTTATGACTGGCTCCTCGAGGACGCCGCCTGACATGAGCACTGCGTTCACCGAACGGCTGTTGCAGGAGCACGCTGCGTTGCGTGTTTCCTTGCCCGACAGCATCGTGCCCGCGGCAGTCCGCGATGCCTCGCTGAAGCGTGCCGCCGAGACGGGCCTGCCCGGCCTGCGTGACGAAGGCTGGCGCTATGCCGACCTGCGACCCCTGCTCACGGCCACGCTCGGCACGGCGCAGGCGCCGAGCGAGACGGACTCTGCTCGAGCGCTGCTCCCGTCCGCGCTCGAAGGCATTCACCGCCTCGTCTATGTAAATGGCCGCTTCGCGCCGACGCTGTCGGCCGAATCAGGCGCCCTGTCCGGGCTTGCGGTGCAAGGCGCGACGCTGGCTGCCACGAACTGCGTGGCGGCGACAGCGGACGAACGCTTCGCCTGGCTCAACGATGCCTTTGCCGTTGACGGCGCCCAATACACCGTGCGCGGAGAACAGCAGCTGGAGCTGCTGTTCGTCACCGTGCCGACGACCTCCGCGGGCGCTTCGCACCCGCGCATCAGTCTTGCACTTGAAGCCGGGGCGCGGCTCACGCTGGTCGAACGCCACGTGGGCGGCAGCGAGGGCGGACTCGTGAACGTCCTGGTTCAGTGCCATCTGGGTCGCGATGCCACGCTGGAACATACCCGCCTGCAGGACAGCACGCGCGGCACGATCTTCCTCGACAGCCTGCTGGTCCGGCTGGACGCAGGCAGCCACTACGACCTCACGCAGCTGCAGCTTGGCGCAGCCACGGCGCGCTCCGCCCTGCGTATCGACCTGGACGGCGAAGCCGCCCACGTCGACCTGCGGGCCTTGAGCCTGACCGACGCGCGACGGGTGCACGACATGACGATCCAGGTCACGCACCGCGGACGGCAGACGAAGAGTGAGCAGTTGCTGCGTGCAATCGCCAAGGACCGCTCCGGAACGAGCTTCGCAAGCCGTGTCGATGTCGCATCCACCGCAGGCGGCGCCGACTCGCAGCAGTCGCTCAAGGGACTGTTGGCCGATGCCGGCGCCGAGGTGAACCTGCGGCCGCAGCTGGAGATCTCGACCGACGAGGTCAAGGCGAGCCACGGCGCGACCACCGGCGCGCTCGACGACACCATGTTGTTCTACCTGCTCTCGCGCGGGCTGGATCCGCAGACGGCACGCCAGCTGCTGGAATGGGCTTTCCTCGAAGACGTGATCTCGCGGATCGGCCGACCCGAACTGCGACGCCAGGTCGAGCTCGCCACCCTCGACCACCTCGGCAACACGGCTGCAGAGGAAGCGCTGCGATGACCACACTCGCCTACGACGTCGCCGCCATTCGTGCCGACTTCCCGATCCTGTCGCGCACGGTCAACGGCAAGCCGCTGGCCTATCTCGACAGCGCGGCCTCCAGCCAACGGCCACGCGCAGTGCTGGAAGCCGTCGAGTATTACGAGACGAACCTGCACTCCAATGTGCACCGCGGCGTCCATACCCTGAGCCAGCTGGCGACGGACGCCTTCGAAGGCGCCCGCGACCGCGTACGCCGCTACCTCAACGCTGCGTCAACGCGCGAAGTTGTCTTCACGCGAGGCGCAACTGAGGGCATCAACCTGGTGGCCCAGGCCTGGGGCCGCAGCCACTTGCAGCGCGGCGACGAGATCCTGATCTCGGCGATGGAGCACCACGCGAACATCGTGCCCTGGCAGCTCATCAGCGAAACCACAGGTGCGAAACTGGTCGTCGTTCCGATCAACGACAGGGGCGAGCTTGATTTCGAGGCCTACCTGACCCTGCTCTCGTCCCGAACGAAGCTTGTTGCGATGACCCACGTCTCGAACGCGCTGGGCACGGTTCTGCCGATCGCCCGGATCGTGGCCGAGGCGCGCGCGCGCGGCATCACGACGCTGGTGGATGGCGCACAAGCGATCGCCCATGAGGCCGTCGACGTCCAGGCGCTGGGCTGCGACTTCTACGTTTTCTCCGGTCACAAGCTCTATGCCCCCACCGGCACCGGCGTGCTCTACGGGCGCGAGGCCCTGCTGAACGCCATGCCCCCGTGGCAGGGCGGCGGCGACATGATCCGAACCGTGTCCTTCGAGAAGAGCACCTGGAACGAACTGCCCTACAAGTTCGAGGCGGGGACGCCGAACATCTCCGGCGTGATCGGTCTCGCTGCCGCGATGGACTACGTCGAATCCCTGGGGCTTGATCACATTGCCGCGCACGAGCGCAGCCTGCTGACGGAGGCCACGGCGGCCATCTCCGCCATCCCGGGCATCCGCATCCATGGCACGGCCGAGCACAAGGCCGGGGTGCTGTCGTTCACGCTGGAGGGTGTACATCCGCACGACCTCGGCACGATCCTCGACCACGAGGGCGTCGCGATCCGCGCCGGCCACCATTGCGCGATGCCGCTGATGGACCTGCTCGGCGTCCCGGCCACGGCCCGCGCTTCTTTCGGCTGCTACAGCACGCTGGCCGAAGTGCGGCAACTCATCAACGCAGTGCAGAAGGCACGCGAGGTGTTCGCCTGATGGAATTGCAGGACCTGTACCGCGAGGTCATCCTCGACCACAACAAGCGACCGCGAAACTTCGGTCGGCTCGACCCGCACGACGCCCTGGCCAACGGACACAACCCGCTCTGCGGCGATCGCCTTACCATCACGCTGAACCTCGATGGTCAACGCATCGACGACGTGAAGTTCGAAGGCAATGGTTGCGCCATCTCGGTGGCCTCTGCGTCGATGATGACCGAGGCCATCAAGGGCAAGGAACGCAGCGAGGTCAACGCGCTCTTCGACAAGGTGCATGCGCTGCTCACGCAGCAGGATGCGCCCGCCGATGACCTCGGCAAGCTGGCCGCCCTGTCAGGCGTACGTGAATTCCCGGCCCGCGTGAAATGCGCGAGCCTGTGCTGGCACACCCTGAATGCCGCGCTGGCCGATGCGGACAACGCCTCCCCAATTTCCACCGAGTGACGCCATGCACGGCTACGAAAACGAACCTTTTGTGATCGGCCGCAACGTGCAGGCCGTGCTCGTGCCGGCCGGCACAGCCGTCAACCTGCATCCCGGCCAGGCCGGCTACATCACGCAGGCCCTCGGTGGCAGCTTCACGCTCTACATCGAGGGGAACCTCTTCCGCCTCGCGGGCGTCGATGCCGATGCCATCGGCAAGGAAATCATGCTGCCGCCGGAGCTGCCGCCGAACGCGACGGAAGACGACGTGCGCGAACTGGCCTGGCAGCAGATGCGCAGCTGCTACGACCCCGAGATCCCGATCAATATCGTCGAGCTCGGACTGATCTATGAGTGCGCCGTACGGGCGAATGAGGACGGTTCGCGCCATGTAGACGTGCGTATGACGCTCACCGCGCCGGGCTGCGGCATGGGCGAGGTGCTGGTGCAGGACGTGAAGCAGAAGGTCGAGCTGATCCCGACCGTGCGTGAAGCACAGGTCGAGCTGATCTTCGATCCGCCCTGGAACCAGACGATGATGTCCGAGGCGGCACGCCTGCAGACCGGGATGATGTGATGCCGCAGCAGCTGGTGCTGCTACGTCACGGTGAAGCGCTGCCCGCTTCGCGTGGCATGCGGGACTTCGACCGGCCCCTGAGCGAAAAAGGACGCGTCCAGGCACAAAGTGCTGCGCAGGCCATTTCCGCCATCATGGCCCGCCCTGACCTGATCCTGGCCAGTCGCGCGGTCCGGACCACGCAGACGGCGGAAACGGTGCGGGCGACCGCGTTCGCGGACGTTCCGGTGATCACCGATCCTGCGTTGTACCTTGCCACGCCGGACGCCCTGCTGGACGTCCTGCGCGGCCTGGACGAAGACTTCAGGAGCGTCCTGCTGGTCGGCCACAACCCGGGCATCAGCGAGGCCTGTGCCCGGCTTGCCGACGACGGTCGGCTGCTTTCGCTGCCGACCGCCGGTTGGCGCTGCTTCGACACGCCTTACTTGGCGCGCGGATCCTTCTCGCCCAGTCCCGGATAGAAGACGGCTCGATTGGGCATCGACTCGTTGTAGACGTGGCGCTGCTTGAAGAGCCACTTGCCGTTCACTTTCACGAGATCGTCCTCGTAGTGTCCGAAGTAAAGCAACTGCACGTCCTTCTGCGGCGTGTTGTTGGTGAGGGCGAACCAGTAGGCGATCGTCTTGGCCGTGTTGCCGTTCACGTCGATGACGTGGTTGATGATCTGGTGGCGCGTCCGCGGGCGCGACGTGGCACCTTCCGGGATGTCCACCTTCTTGCCGCCGCCGAAGCCCGACATGGCCTTGCGGATCGCCGCCTTGCCATGCTCATCGCCATACACCCAGATGAGTCGGCCGTCGTCGGCCCATGTCGACATGACCGTCTCGATGTCACCGGCATCCACGGCCACCATGTAGCGGTTGGAGAGATTCTGGATCTCCGCGCGGTCATCCGCGTAACCGGCCACGGCACTGCCCGAGGCCAGACCCAACAGGGCAACACCCAATCCCAGCAATGTCTTCTTCACGGTCGTTTCTCCTTGGCTTGATACGGATTCGTCATGCGATAGGGCTGGAACACGGACACGGCATCAATGCGCGCGATGTGACCAGCCTCGATACGATGGACCTCGAACAGTTCGCGCGTCAGCGGGAAATTCACGGGGCCCTTCACGGCCAGGTCCCGT
>CANGMU010000168.1 GCA_947454665.1 Pseudomonadota bacterium
AGCGTCCCGGCACTGATCCGGTGTGCCGCCGCGGCTTCCCTGATGCTGCTGGCCGCCTGTGGTTCGCGACAGCCACGGCTGGATCCGTTCGCGGCGACCTTGCCGGAGGACGTGCCGGATGATACTGCCGGCAATGGCGCCATCTTCAAGACCGGCCACGACCTGCCGCTATTCGAGAATTCGATCGCCCATCGCGTCGGCGACACGCTGACGATCTCCCTCGTGGAAAACACCGCTGCGCAGAAAAGCTCCAGCACGACGGCGGCAAAAAAGACTTCCGTCGACATCACGGCGCCGACTCTCGGTGGCAAGGCGCCCATCAAGGAGCTCGGCATCAGCGCGGGCAGCGCGAACAGCTTCGGCGGTGCCGGCGACAGCGCGCAGTCCAACAAGCTCAATGGCTATCTGACGGTGACCGTGGCGCGTCGCCTGTCCAACGGCAACCTCCTGGTCAGGGGGCAGAAGTGGATCGGCATCAACCAGGGCCGTGAGTACGTTCGCATCCAGGGCATCGTGCGGCCGGCGGACATCCAGCCGGATAACACGGTGCTGTCCTATAAGGTGGCCGACGCGTCGATCTCCTATGGCGCGCAGGGCGTGCTGGCGGACGTGAACCAGCCCGGACTGCTGGCGCGCTTCTTCAATTCGAAATGGAACCCACTGTGAACGCCAACCTCGATCGGGCGAGAGCCTTGCTTGTCGCGGTGTTGGCGGTGCTGCTGGTCGCGCCGGTGGCGCAGGCCGAGCGGGTCAAGGACATCGCATCGGTGGCTGGCGTGCGTGGCAACCAGTTGGTGGGTTACGGTCTCGTCGTCGGTCTCGATGGCACGGGTGACCAGACCAGCCAGGCGCCGTTCACGATCCAGAGCATCAAGAACATGCTCACGCGCTTCGGCGTGACGATTCCGGCTTCGGCGAACCCCCAGCTCAAGAATGTCGCAGCGGTCACCGTGACGGCGGACCTGCCGGCCTTCGCCAAGTCGGGTCAGACGATCGATATCACCGTTTCGTCCATCGCCAATGCCCAGAGCCTGCGCGGCGGCACCTTGCTCATGACGCCCCTGCGTGGTGTCGACGGCGAGGTTTATGGCGTCGCCCAAGGTAACCTGATTGTCAGCGGTTTCGGCGTGCAGGGCCGTGATGGATCGCGCATCGCCATCAACGTGCCGTCGGCTGGCCGCGTCCCCAATGGCGCGACGGTCGAGAAGGAAGTCCCCAACAGCTTCGCCTCGAATCCCTACGTCGTGCTGAACCTGCATACACCGGACTTCACGACGTCCTCGCGCCTCACCGCCGGCATCAACAAACTGCTGGGCGAGGGCACGGCCGAGTCGGTGGATTCCGTCTCGGTAAAGGTGCGCGCACCGGTCGATGCGAGCCAGCGGATCGCCTATCTCTCGACGCTCGAGGCCATCGAGGTCGAGCCCGGCGAGGCGCCGGCCCGTGTGATCGTGAATTCGCGCACCGGTACGGTGGTCATCAATGCGCAGGTAAAGGTCACGCCCGCCGCCGTGTCACATGGCTCGCTGACGGTCACCATTACCGAGCGCGAGGACGTGAGCCAACCGGCTCCCTTCTCGCAAGGCGTGACGACCAGCACGCCGCGCAGCACGATCACCGCGACGTCGCCGGATTCGCGCATGTTCGTCTTCAGTGCGGGCGTGAACCTCGACGAGATCGTGCGTGCGGTGAACCAGGTGGGCGCTGCTCCCGGCGACATCGTCGCCATCCTCGAGGCACTGCGGCAGGCCGGCGCGCTTCGTGCCCAGCTCGTGGTGATCTGAGGCGGATGCCCTGATGGCCACGTCTCCGATCGACAGTTCGTTCTACGCGGATCCGCAGGGCGTCAATGCCTTGCGGCGTGACGCGCGCGCGAACGACCCGGCGGCGGTCAAGGCCGCGGCGCGCCAGTTCGAAGCCCTGTTCACGTCGATGATGCTCAAGAGCATGCGCGATGCGACGCCCAAAGGGGGGCTCTTCGACAGCGACCAACAGTATTTTTACCAGGACATGTTCGACCAGCAGCTCGCGACGCAGCTGTCCAAAGGCAAGGGCCTGGGCCTGGCCGATTCGCTGGTGCAGCAGCTGATGCGCACCGGCCTTGAGGCACCGGCGAAGGCGACACCGCCGACAACGGTGGCATCCGAGACGGGCTCGGGCAGCAAGCTGCCACGCAACGCCGATGACAGCCCCAGCTTCAAGCTTTTCGGCATCAAGGCCGGTGGCGGTTGGGCGGGCGCCGACGCGCGCGCTTTCGCCACCGCGTTGCAACAGGGTGGGTATGCCACGGATCCAGGCTATGTCACCAAGCTGACGTCCGTCGCGGAGGCCCTCAAGTCTTCGCGCGACCTGCCGTTAACCTGAGTCGAAAGCTCTTGAGAGGACGCAATGGCTGATTCGATGTCCATTGGTGTGACCGGCCTGCTGTCGATGCAGCGGGCGCTGGACGTCACCAGCCACAACATCGCCAATGCCTCCACCGCCGGATACAGCCGGCAATCGGTGGACTTCGCAGCTGTCGAACCGCAGTTCATCGGTGGCGTCTTCGTTGGCCGCGGCGTCACCACTCAGAACATCCGCCGGTCCAACGACAGCCTGCTGGCGGGCCAGGCCGCCAGTGCGTCCAGCACGTATTCCCGCCTCGATACGTTCACGACGAACGCCCAGGCCTTGAGCAACCTCTTCGCCGATACGCAGACAGGGCTTGCTGCCAGCCTGCAGAGCTTCACCAACTCCATCAGCGGCGTGGCGAACGACCCGACCTCCAGTGCGGCGCGGCAGGTGATGCTGGGCCAGGCGGAAAACCTGCGTTCCCGACTCACGACTTACCAGACGCGTCTCGACGACATCGGCAACCAGGTCAATTCTCAGTTGGAGACCGAGGCCCGGACCGTGACGAGCATCGCGCAGAACATCGCGAAGCTGAACGACCAGATCGCCACGGCCGCGTCACTGTCCGGCCAGGCGCCGAACGATCTGCTCGATGCGCGGGACAGGCAGTTGGCTGACCTTGCCACGCACCTGAACGTGACGACCGTGTCGCAGGACAACGGCTCGGTGACGGTGATGGTCGGCAATGGCCAGCCGCTGGTGATCGGCAACCGCGCGAATAACCTGGTTATGCAGCCGGATCCCTTCGATCCGACGCGCGCCACGCTGGGCCTGCAGGCCGGCGGGACGACGATCGACGTGACCTCGTCGATGAGTGGCGGCACCATCGGTGGCTTGCTTGATTTCCGCAGCCAGCTGCTCGACCCGGCCCGCAACCAGATCGGCCAGATCGCGGTGGCGGTGGCGGCGGTCGTCAACGACCAGCAGCGCAAGGGCATCGACCAGAGCGGCCAGTTTGGTGGCGATCTCTTCGCGGTGGGCGCGGTGCAGGTTTTTGCCAACAGCGGCAACAGCGCTGCCAACGGTCCGACCGTCACCCGCACGAGCGTCTCGGCGCTGACGACCAACGATTACCTGCTCGAATTCAACGGCAGCAGCTGGTCAATGCGCAATGCAGCGACTGGTGCAGCGGTCACCCTCGCTGGTGCCGGCACGGTCGCCAGCCCGTTCACGGCCGACGGCCTGTCCATCGTGGTTCCGGCGGGTGTCGCAGCGGGCGACAGCTTCAAGATCAAGCCGACGGCCGGCGCGATCGGCGGCCTTTCCGTGCTCATCAAGGACTCGTCGAAGATCGCTGCCGCCGCGCCCATGCTGGCATCAGCCGCCTTGGCGAATTCGGGCAGCGCGGCCATCTCGGCCGGCGAAGTGCTGGACCCGACCAACGCCCAGTTGCGCGCGACGACCACGATCCAGTTCATCGACGCCACCCACTTTTCCGTGAACGGCGGGGGCAGCTTTGCATACACGGCAGGCGCGAACATCGATCTCAATGGCTGGCGCGTCGTGATCAGTGGCTCACCGGCCACCGGTGATACTTTCACCGTCGCGGACAACAGCAGCGGTGTCGGCGACAACCGCAACGCCCTGGCGATGTCGCTGGCGCTGGGTGGCAAGGTGCTGAACGGCGCGGCGGATTCCGTCAGTTCGGTGACGACCCGTTTCGTGGGCGCGATCGGCGTTACCACGGGCCAGGCTCAGACCAGCCTCGATGCGCAGAAGACCATCCTCGACAACGCCAATGCCGCCGTGGACTCCGTCTCCGGCGTGAACCTCGACGAGGAGGCCGCAAACATGCTCCGCTTCCAGCAGATCTATCAGGCCGCGGCGCAGGTCATCCGCGTCACGCAGTCGATGTTCGATTCACTCCTCGCGGCGACTTCGCGATGAGTTTCCGCATCTCCACCGCGGGCCTGCACAATGGCGCCATCACGCAGATGCTCGCGCGGCAGGCCGATCTCGCGAAGACACAGACCCAGGTCGCATCCGGCAAGCGGGTGAACACGCCGGCCGACGACCCGGTGGCGGCGACGCAGATCATGTCGCAGTCCCAGACCCGTTCGCAGCTGGCTCAATACGCCAAGAACGCGGATGCGGCCACCAGCCGGCTCAACGTCTATGAGCAGGCTTTCGCTGATGCGAGCTCGCTGTTGCAACGGGTGCGCGAGCTGGCTGTGCAGGCCAACAGTGGCGCGATGGACAGCTCGGCCCGCAGTTCGATCAACACCGAGCTGCAATCGCGGGTGAAGGAGCTGCAGGACCTCGGCAACCGCCGCGACGCGAATAGTGAATACCTGTTTGCTGGTCTTTCCACCCAGACCCAGCCTTTCTCGCGTGGCGCTACCGGCGTCGGCTATGCCGGTGATGCCGGCGTGCGCGCGGTCCAGGTCAGTCCGGACCAGCGGATCATCGATGGCTTTTCCGGCATGCAGGCCTTCCTGGACATTCCCGAAGGCAACGGCACCTTCACCGTCACGCAGGGCGTGCACGCCGGGGCCAGTTCCATCGACACGGGCCAGGTCACCAACGCGGCCAACTGGGTGCCAGGCACCTACACGATCGAGTTCACGTCGCCCGCAGCATGGCAGGTCAAGGACGCAACCAATACGGTGATCGCCAGTGGTGCCTACAGCAGTGGCGGGGCGATCACCTTCAACGGCGTCCAGGTCACCGTGACCGACACGCCCACGACCGGTGACACCTATGTGATTGCGCCTGCGGGCAAGCAGGACATGTTCACGACGCTGGACAAGCTGATCGCGGCCGTCGGTGCCGGTATCGGTGATCCGGTCTCGCGCGCGGCCTCCAGCACCGGGATCGGCGCGTCGCTGACGCAGCTCGACCAGGCGCTGGGCAATATCGTGAACCTGCGTGCCGAGGTGGGCACCCGCCTGAACGTCATCGACGACACGGCCGCGGCGCGCCAGCAGCTCGATGACACCTTGACGGGGTCGATCGGGAAGCTTCAGGACCTGGACTACGCGGCAGCCATCAGCCAGATGAACCAGCAGATGGTTGGGCTTCAGGCCGCCCAACAGGCCTACACCCGGATCTCCCAGCTGACCCTGTTCAACTACCTCTGAAAGAAATTTGAGCGACTGGGCTAAAGATC
>CANGMU010000169.1 GCA_947454665.1 Pseudomonadota bacterium
AGATGTCGTTGGTCTTCTTCTTCTGCTCTTCCGACATCTGGCCGCCGTTGTCCTTGGCGACCTTGGCCTCGACCGTGGCCTGCTCCGTCTGCAGGCAGGCCTGGTAGGCCTTGATCGACGCGTCGTATTCCTTGACGGCCTTCACGGCGGTCTGCATGTCTTCCAGCGACGCCGTCTCACCCTCCGGGATCTTGGCAGGCGCCTTCGGGTAGGTGCAGTCCGCCATGGCGGGCGCGGCGAAGGTGGCGGCGAGAACGGCAAGGCCAATCAGCTTTTTCATCGAGCAAGTCCCCCCGGGAGTGGTGTTGTATCGGGCATAGGGTCGTCCCGTGGGCCCTATAATATGCGAACATTCCGCCAACAGCGCGCCCGTAGCTCAGTTGGATAGAGTAGCTGGCTTCGAACCAGTTGGTCGGGAGTTCGAATCTCTCCGGGCGCGCCAGATGGAAACGAAAAACCGGCGTTATGCCGGTTTTTTGTTTCCACAGGTCTGCAGCCGCGAATTCGCCTTCTCTTCGGGCTTAACATGTGCCGGCAATGAACGCCGACGCGCTTGTCGCCACGACACGGATCACCCCCGGGACGCCGGCTGCCCGCGGCGCCGCGTGGCTGTTGCAGGGGCAATTGGCTGCCTGGCGAATCCTCCTGCCCGCCGTGCTGGCCGGCGAAGACCCGGAGGCGCTGCATCAGTTGCGCGTCTGCGGTCGTCGACTGGTCGCCGTGTTGTCCGTCTTGGAGGCTGCGCAGGTTCCGCAGGCACGACCACTGCGACGGCGAATCGGCAAGCTCTTGCGTCGTTGCGGACCAGCCCGTGATCTCGATGTGCAGATTGCGGTGCTTGAGTCGGCGTTCAGCGCGGACACGCTGCCTGTGCTGCTGGGCTTCCTCAGGATCTTGCGCTGGCGCCGGATTGCCGCGCAGCTGAACCTCCTGCGGCTTTTCGAGAGCACCGACACCCATACGCTGTTCGTTGCGCTGGACGGCCTGGGCGCACAGCCACCGCGAGAGCAGGGGACGCGGGCACTGGGGTCGGTGGCGCGGGATCTGGCACGGCGTGGTCAGCGTCAGGTCAACCGGGCCGCGCGTCGCCTCGACGAGGCGTTCTCGCTCGGGCAGTGCCACGCGTTGCGCATCGAGACCCGGAAGCTCCGTTATCTCGCCGAGCTTCTTGAATCTCTGTCTGGCATGCCGTTGACTGATGACCTCCGGCGTCTTCAGCGCCTGCAGTCGTTGCTGGGGCGAATCAACGATGCGCGGCACTTGATTCCCGCGTTCGAAATCGCGGCCTCCCGGCTGCAGGGGCGGAGCTCTGCGTCCGCCTTGCGGGTAATGCGGCGGGTTGTGGAGCGTCAGCGGAAATTGCTGCAGGACGCACGCGGCAAGCTGCGCGCGGCGCGAGTCGCCGTCGAATGGGACACAAGACGGTGGAATAAGCCCCGCGCCCGGTTGTAGGCTTCAGGCCTGTACGCTTCACACGAGAACAGGCACACCATGACGACGGCACGACGGACATTGATGAGGCTGGCGGCGCTGCTGCTGGCGGGCGTGGGTTCGCTGGCGATGGCGGCCGACGCGGCCAAGTGGGTCGAGGGTCGGCACTACGTGGTGATCCGTCCGGCACAGACGACACAGGTCCCCCCGGGCAAGGTCGAGGTGCTGGAGGTTTTCTCCTACGGCTGCCCCGCCTGCTTCCAGTTCCAGTCGACGGTCGAGAAGATCCGCGCGGGCCTGCCTTCGAATGCGCAGATGGCCTTCGTGCATGCCTCCTGGAACCAGAGCGAGTCCTGGCCGCTGTTCCAGCGGTCCTTCATCACCGCGCAGTCGCTGGGTGTCGCCGACAAGAACCACACGGCGGTCTTCAGCGCGATCTGGGGTGAAAACGGTCCCCTCGCCGTGGCCGACACGAAGACCAACCGGCTCAAGACCCGGCAGCCGACGATCGAGGACGTTGCGGCCTTCTATGCGAAGCGCGGCGGCGTGACCGAGTCGAAGTTCGTCGAGACGGCGAAGTCCTTCTACGTCGAAGCCCGCATGAAGCAATGGGATGCGCTGATCAAGGCTTACCAGGTGTCCGGCACGCCGACGCTGATCGTGGGCGGCAAATATCGCCTCGATCTCGGCATGGTCGGCACGGTCGGCGAAACGCTCGAGCTGATCAAGTATCTCGTGCAGAAGGAAGCTGGCGGCCGCTGATCGCACGCCTCCTGCACAGCAGGGTCCGCATGACGAGGGGCCCTGTTGTTCTAGACTTCGCTCCCATGGTCACTGAAGCAAGGCCGCTGCGCACCCGGTTCCTCGACGTCAGCTTGACGCACGTGGCTCTGGCCTACGACGGCAATCCCGTGCTGCGTGATGTACGATGGCGCGTGCGTCCCGGTGAACGCTGGGTGCTGGCCGGCGGCAACGGGGCCGGCAAGACGCAGTTGCTGAAGGTCCTGGCGGGCGATGTCTGGCCCACGCCGACGGGCCGCGAACGCCTGCGTTACGTCTGGCGCGGCCAGTCGCATGCGCAGCCCGAGGCCGTGAAGGAGCAGATCGCCTATCTCGGTCCCGAGCGGCAGGATCGCTATGAGCGCTATGACTGGAATTTCACCGCGACGGCGATCATCGGCACAGGCATCCATCGCAGCGACATCCCGCTTGATCCGCTGACGCCGGCAAACCATCGGCGCATCGCGTCCCTGCTGGCCCGCCTGAAGATCACGCACCTCGCACGTCGCCGCTTCCTCACGTTGTCATATGGCGAACGCCGGCTCGTCCTGCTGGCGCGTGCCCTGGCCTGGAAACCGGCGCTGCTTTTGCTTGACGAAGTGGCGAACGGGCTTGATGTCGGCCACCGAGAGCGGCTGATGCGATTCCTGACCAGCACTGCCCGCTCTCAGCTGCCGTGGGTACTGACGACGCACCACGCGGCGGATGTGCCCGCGTCGGCCACTCACTTGGCCGTTCTGCGCGATGGCCGGATCGAAAGGGCAGGGCGGATCACGCCCGCTGCCTTGCGTGCGGCCTTCGGTTCCCAGGTCGCGGCGAAGTCCAAGCCGATTGCGCCCCCGCCGCGCCGGACGCGTCGGACGCGCGTGCTCTTCTCGCTCGAGCACGCAACGGTCTACGTCGATGGCGTCCGGATCCTGCGCGACATCGATCTGAGCGTGCGGGAAGGCGAATGCTGGGTCGTGCACGGTGGCAACGGGGCGGGCAAATCCACCTTGCTCAAGACGGTTTATGGCGAGCATCCCGTTGCAGTCGGCGGTCACATCCGCCGGCACGGCGTCGAGCCCGGCGTCCCCCTGCAGGATTTTCGGGCCTGGGTCGGCTATATCGCGCCCCAGCTGCAGACGGACCAGCCGCAATACCTGAACGTGCTGGACACCGTGGGTTCCGGCCTGCATGCCAGCATCGGACTCAACCAGTCGCTGACAGCCGCCGAGCGCCGCAAGGCCCTTGCTTCGCTGGCGCGCTTTGGCCTCTCGCAGTTCGCGTCGCGCACGCTGCGCGCCCTGTCCTATGGCCAGTTGCGACGGGTGCTGTTCGCGCGGGCTTGGGTTCGCTCACCCCGCCTGCTGCTGCTGGATGAACCCTATGCCGGCATCGACACGCCCACGCGTGCCGCGCTGGCGGGGCAGGTCGATGCGATGATCGCGCAGGGACTCACGGTCGTGATCGCCACCCATCACCGCGAAGAATGGCCTGTCGCGGCAACCCATGAGCTGGAACTTTCCGGGGGTCGCAGCATGTACTGCGGTCCTGTTCGACCTACCGCGCAGCACAGGAAACCACCACGATGATCTACGACTACGACGGACACCAGGTCGAGATGACGGGCCAGGTCTTCGTGGCGCCAAGCGCCGACGTCATCGGCAAGGTGCGTCTGTGCGACGGTTCCAGCATCTGGTTCGGTGCCGTGCTGCGCGGTGACAACGACTGGATCGTCGTGGGTGAAGGCAGCAACGTTCAGGATGGCACGATCATCCACACGGACCCTGGCTTGCCGGTCGTGATCGGCAAGGACGTGACCGTGGGCCATGGCGTGATGCTGCACGGCTGCGAGATCGGCGATGGCTCGCTGATCGGCAATCGTGCGGTGGTGCTGGATGGCGCGAAGGTCGGGCCGCGTTGCCTGATCGCCGCCGGCGCGCTAATCACGCCCAACATGCAGGTGCCGGAAGGTTCGGTCGTGATGGGCGCGCCCGGCAAGGTCGTGCGCCAGCTCGCAGAAAAGGACCTCGCGCGCCTTGCACACGGCGCGCAGGCCTATCGGCTCAAGTCAGCGGATTACGCGCAGAAGCTCAAGACCCGTAGCTGAGGCCATCGGCTAAATGCTGATCTGCGTCTGGAAAACCAGCACGGCTGCGCCTTCGATGTGAGCGCCCGCGCAGCGACCCCTCGCATCCACATCCAGCTGGATGCCCACTTGGCCGGCCCGACCCATGTGATGGCCCTGCGCACCGCGGAACCCCGCGCGGCCTTCACGCACCGGCAGCAATCCCTGTTCCAGCAGGTGCGCGCCGAGCAGCCCATGGGCGTTGCCGCTGACCGGATCCTCCGGAATGCCGAGCGCCGGGCAGAACATGCGCGATTCAACATCAACGCCTGCGACGGAAGGCGCACGCGAGAACACAAAATAACCGGCCGCACCGATCTGCGGTGATAGCCGGCCCAGCGCGGCAAGGTCCGGCGCGAGTCCCTGCAGGGCCCCACCTTCCTTCAGTGCGAGCAGTAAGCGCGTGCTGCCGCTGCCGGCGATGCGCGGCGTGCATTCCGGATCCAGCTGCGCGGCGTCGAGGCCCAGCGCATCCAGAACGGGTTGCAGTTCCCCGTTGTCCAGATAACGCCCCAGTGCCGGTGGCGGCTGGCGTATCGAAAATCCGGCGCCATTTTCCAGCACGCTGACTTCGACGAGGCCGCTCTTGCCGGCCTGTCTGCGCGAAGGGCACGGGTCTCGCGACGCGAGCACCGCATGCGCGGCGATCGTTGCATGGCCGACGAAGGCGGCCTCCGTGCGGGGCGTGAAGAAACGAACCCGGATGTCGTGGTCATCGCCCGCAGCTGCGAGCACGAAGGCCGTGTCGCCGTTGTTGAGTTCGCGGGCGATCGCCTGCATCTCCGCATCGGACAGGCAATCCGCGCCCAGCACGACACCCGCTGGATTGCCGGTGAACAGCCGCGTCGTGAAGGCATCGACCTGGAAGACATCAACCGTGCGCGACATCGACAGGCTCCTGTGCGGCATGTGCATTGCGTCTTGCAATGTGGTCTATCGACGCTACCATACGCGTCCACCTCGGGGGTGGCTCGGTAGTGCGAGCCTGAGATGTCGGATGGTCCGGCAAACCCGTAGAACCTGATCCGGTTAATACCGGCGTA
>CANGMU010000170.1 GCA_947454665.1 Pseudomonadota bacterium
CGGCCGGACGTCGGCAAGCCTCTCTCCCTTCGGCATCGCAGTGACCGCACCAGCCGTTGCACCGGCGCCGACGCCGACGCCTGTTCCAGCGACGGGAACGGCGACACTTTCCTGGACGCCACCGACGCAAAACAGCGACGGTTCGACATTGGCTAACCTGTCCGGCTACAACGTCTACTACGGTTCCAGCCCCACCAGCTTGACGCAGAAGCTTCCGGTCGCGAACCCAGGCGCCACCAGCGTCACCGTGCCGAACCTCGGCGCCGGTACTTATTATTTCGCGATGACTGCCTATAATTCGTCCGGATTCGAAAGCGCACTGTCCAGCATCGGAAGCAAGTCGATCAACTGACATGGATTGCGGATGACCCACCACCAGAACGCTCGATCACTCTGCGCCGCTGCCACGCTTTGCGTGACGCTGGCCCTCGCGGCCTGCGGTGGAGGATCGGGTTCGGTGGCGGGCTCTGGCGTCACGGCGGCAAGTTCGACTGTAACGGCAACCCCAGGCACGGGTTCAGTCACTGGCAGCGGTACGACGACAGCCACGCCAACGTCTGTCAATCACTCGCCAACGATCAGTGGCACGGCTGCAGGCAGCATTGATGCCGCGGCCGCCTTTGAATTCATGCCCGTTGCTGCCGATGCCGATGGCGACAAGCTGGTCTTCTCCATCGTCGGCAAGCCGACATGGGCGAGTTTCGACACGACGACCGGCCGGCTGTCGGGCACGCCGGGTGCCGCGGGAGTCGGCAACTACCCGAACATCGTGATCTCTGTCAGTGATGGCGCGAATACCGTGGCACTGCAGGCGTTCCAGATCATGGTGACGGGCTCGGCACAGCTCTCGTGGACCGCGCCCACGCAGAACATGGATGGCACGACATTGCGGGATCTGTCCGGTTACCGGATCTATTACGGCACCAGCGCAGCGACGATGGTGGCAGTTGCTACGGTCACGGATCCGACCGTGAGCAGCTACCGCGTCATGGGGCTGACGACTGGTGCGTGGTATTTCGCGATTTCTGCGGTCAACGCCGCGGGTGTGGAAAGCCGGCTCTCTAACATCGGGACCAAGACCCTGGGCTGACTCAGCGCAGCCTGGAAACGAGAACGGTCACGGTGCCTGCCAGCAGCAGCGTGGGAACCCATGCCAGCAACAGCGGATCCAGTGCGAAAGCCAGCGTCCCGCTTTCCACCATCTTCTGCAGCAGGAAATAGCCCAGCCCGAGCAGAAGCCCTTGCGTGGCGCGCGCGCCGGCACCGGAGGAGCGCAAGGAGCCGAAGACGAAAGGCAGGGCCAGCAGCGCCGACAAGAACACGGCCACCACCTTGGCCAGCCGCGACCAGAGCGCGAACTCGAAGACCTGGGGATCCTGCCCGTTCTCACGCAGGTAACCAATGAACTGCCGCAACGCCCGCGCGGACATCTGCGTCGGGTCGGCCGTGGCCACGCCCAGGAAGGCACCACTGGCCCGGGTATCCAGATCCCGTGCCGCCAAGCTGCGCGCTGACACACTGGACTCCCCGAAGCGTGACTCCGTATAGCCCTCGAGGCGCCAGCGACCGCCGGTTGCTTCGTTCGCCTGCGCCGCGCGGCCCACGCCGGCGAGTCGGTCAGTCCCGCCAAGGTCGAACACGGTGATCCCGCCGAGTGCACCCCCGGCCGACTGCGCATCGACCCGGATGATGAGGTCGCCGTCGCGGACCCAGGCGCCACCCTGGCCCGCAAAGCTGATGTTGTCGAACTTCGCGAGTGCCTTCTGTTCGCGGGCCAGCTGCCCCAATGCCGGTGCCGCGTATTCACTCACGAGGAATGCGAGCAGGGTCAGCAGCAGGCCGGCGATGCCGACTGAACCACCGATCCGCCGGATCGAAATGCCGGCGGCCCGCATGACGGTGAGCTCACTGCCGCGGGCCAGCGTACCCAAGCCGACCAGTGCACCGATCATGGTGCCGATGGGCAGGAACTGGAACAGCTGGTCGGGGACGTTCAGCAGCACGAACCAAAGCGCGCGGACGCTCGTGTAGCTGCCCGTCCCGATCTCTCCCTGCTGGGAGATGAACATGAACAGGGCGAGCAGCACGAGCAGCACCAGCGTGACGAGGCCGATGGCACCCAGCAGGGTCAGGACGATGTACCGATCGAGTACGCGCATTCGGCTAAACTCTACCGCAACTGCGGAGACCCCCCCATGCGATTCGAGATCCTGAAGGCTTCCCTGGCCACGGCGCGCGTCGATTGTGTCGCTGTCGGCCTGCACGACGACGGTGTGCTGCCGGCCAGCACCGGCACGCTGGACACGGCTCTCAAGGGCCGGATCAAGGCACTGGCCGCGCGCGGTGACCTGACCGGTCGCCTCGGCGAGACACAGTTGCTGCCGGATGTACCGGGCCTGCGCGCACCGCGACTTGTCGTCGTCGGCCTGGGCCCGTCGAAGGGCTTTGATCGCCGCGTCTGGCGCAAGGCCTTGTCGGCCGCGCTCGGTGCCGTCCTGAAGACGAAATCCACCAGCCTGGCGCTCGGCATCGAGCGACCCGCTGCACCCCAGCTCGACGATTACTACGCGGGCCGGGCCGTGGCGGAACTCACCCATGCCGCGCTGTACCGCGTGAACGACCTCAAATCCGGCCGTCGACCGCAGCCGCACGGGCTGGCCGCAGTCCAGGTGGCGGGTGCCGGCGGGAGCGCGGATGCGGCGCTGCGCCGCGGCCTGCAGCACGGCGATGCCGTGGCAGCCGGCATGGCGCTGTTGCGCGATCTCGGCAACTTGCCGGGCAATGTCTGCACGCCGCGCTACCTCGGCAACGTGGCGAAGGACCTCGCGCGCGAGCACCGCACGCTGCGCGCAAAGGTGCTGGACGAAGCCGAGATCAAGCGCCTGAAGATGGGTTCCCTGCTGGCAGTCAGCGCGGGCAGCGCTCAGCCGCCGCGTTTCATCGTGCTGGAATACCGCGGTGGCAAGGCCGGCGCCGCGCCGGTCGTGCTGGTCGGAAAGGGCGTGACCTTCGACACCGGAGGCATCTCGCTGAAGGACCCGGCCGCGATGGACGAGATGAAATACGACATGTGCGGCGCGGCCAGCGTGCTGTCGGCGATGAAGGTCGCCGCCCAGCTCAAGCTGCCGCTGAACATCGTCGCGCTGGTGCCCGCGGTCGAGAACATGCCGGGCAGCCGGGCCACGAAGCCGGGCGACATCGTGACGAGCGCCGCCGGGATCACCATCGAGATCCTGAACACCGACGCCGAAGGCCGCCTGATCCTGTGCGATGCCCTGCACTACGCCCGTCGCTTCAAGCCCGCCGCCGTCGTCGACGTCGCGACACTGACCGGCGCCTGCGTGATCGCGCTAGGCCATCACCACACGGGCGTACTGGCCAACGACGACGCGCTGGCGCGCGAACTCTGCGAGGCCGGCGTCCGTGCGGATGATCGCGCCTGGCAATTGCCCCTGACGGACGAATACACCGAGCAGCTGAAGAGCAACTTCGCCGACCTGGCGAACGTCGGCGGTCGCGACGGCGGCACGATCACGGCTGCGGCCTTCCTGGGCAAGTTCATGCAGGGCGTTTCCTGGGCGCACCTGGACATCGCCGGCACCGCCTGGCTGTCGGGCGCCCAGAAGGGCGGCACCGGCCGACCGCTGCCGCTGCTCGCGGACTTCCTCATCGGCAGGTCGGGCCAGGGCGCCTGACGTCTACTCGTTAAAACTCGAAGCGAACCACAGATCGGACATGGACAAGGTCTACACGCCCGGCGACATCGAACAGCGTCTCTACCAGGAATGGGAGGCGCGCGGCTGGTTCAAGCCGTCCGCGCAGGGCACGCCCTACTGCATCATGATCCCGCCGCCGAACGTGACGGGCACGCTGCACATGGGGCACGCGTTCCAGGACACGATCATGGATTCGCTGGTGCGCTACCACCGCATGCGCGGCCAGGACACGCTCTGGCAGGTCGGCACGGACCACGCAGGCATTGCCACGCAGATGGTCGTCGAGCGCCAGCTCAACGCCGCGGGGACGAATCGACAGGAACTGGGTCGCGACGCGTTCACGCAGCGCGTGTGGGAATGGAAGGACCAGTCCGGCGGCACGATCTGCCAGCAGCTGCGTCGGCTGGGTGCCTCCGTCGACTGGACGCGCGAGCGCTTCACGATGGACGAGCCGATGTCGAAGGCCGTCACCGAGGTCTTCGTGCGGCTGTTCGAGGAAGGCCTGATCTACCGCGGCCAGCGCCTCGTGAACTGGGATCCGGTGCTGCTGACCGCGCTGTCAGACCTCGAAGTGCTGCCCGCTGAAGAGCAGGGCAGCCTCTGGCATATCCGCTATCCGCTCGAGGATGGCAGCGGTCATCTGGTCGTCGCGACGACTCGCCCGGAAACGCTGCTGGGCGACAGCGCCGTGGCCGTGCACCCGGAAGACGAGCGTTATTCGCACCTGATCGGCAAGCACGTACGACTGCCCATCGCGGATCGCCTGATCCCGGTGATCGGCGATGATTTCGTCGACCGTGAGTTCGGCTCGGGCTGCGTGAAGATCACGCCGGCCCACGATTTCACCGACTACGACGTCGGCCAGCGCCACCAGCTGCCGATGATCAACATCCTGACCCCCGACGCGAAGCTGAACGACAACGTGCCCGAGCAGCTGCGCGGTCTCGATCGCACGGTGGCGCGCACGACCGTGCTGGCCGACCTGGAAGCAGCGGGCCTGCTCGAGCGTACCGACAAGCACACGCTGATGGTGCCGCGCGGCGATCGCAGCGGCGCGATCCTCGAACCCTTCCTGACGGACCAGTGGTACGTGCGTATCGAGCCACTGGCCAAGCCCGCGATCGAGGCTGTGGAAAGCGGCCGCGTGAAGTTCGTGCCGGAGAACTGGTCCAAGACGTACTTCGAGTGGATGCGCAACATCCGTGACTGGTGCATCAGCCGCCAGCTCTGGTGGGGCCATCAGGTCCCGGCCTGGTACGACGACGCGGGCAACATCTACGTCGCGCGCAGCGAGGACGAGGCCAAGGCCCAGGCGCGCGCGAAGCGCGGCACCGACGTCTCCCTCACCCGCGACGCGGACGTGCTGGACACCTGGTTCTCATCGGCGCTGTGGCCCTTCTCGACGCTGGGCTGGCCAGAGCAGACGCCGGAGCTGGCGCGCTATTACCCGGGCAACGTGCTCGTCACGGGCTTCGACATCATCTTCTTCTGGATCGCCCGCATGATGATGTTCGGCCTGAAGTTCATGGGCGACGTGCCGTTCAAGGAAGTCTACGTCCATGGCCTCGTGCGCGACGGCGAAGGCCAGAAGATGTCCAAGTCGAAGGGCAACGTCATCGACCCGCTCGACATCATC
>CANGMU010000171.1 GCA_947454665.1 Pseudomonadota bacterium
GGCCGCATCGAGTCGCTGCTGGCGACGGCCCTGGGCCTCGCGCAGCTCGCGCCGCAACACCGGTCCCAGTCGCGAGATGCGGTCCTTCAGCACGAAATCCTGCGCGCCGGCCTTCATCATGTCGACCGCAGCCTCTTCGCCGATCGCACCGGTCACGAGGATGAAGGGGATGTCCTTGCCGCTGCCGTGCAGGATCTGCAGCGCCTCCGGTCCGCCGAAACCGGGCATGGAGAAGTCACAGAGGATGACTTCCCAGCCTTCCTGCGCCAGCGCGGCATGCAATGCCGCTGCGTTGTCGACACGCGCCAATTCGGTGTTGAAGCCATCACGGCGCAGTTGGCGAAGGAGCAAGTCCGCATCCTGTGGCGAGTCATCGACGATCAGCACCTTGAGGCGCAACGGGGTGTCGGCGCCCTCCCCCACCTGGATCGTATTGTCCGAGGCATCCATGCCAGGGGCGTCAGCGCGCCTGCGCCTGTTCGGTTCCGCCAGTGCCGCGGGTCTGGGCAGGCCGGGGTCCCGTCGATTCCTTCGGTGCCCGACCCGTCGCGGCGGTGATGTAACCCCGCAGGAGCGCCGTGGTCTCGGTCCAGTTCTTCGGCTCGGGTTCCAGGAAGGCCCGCGCGTAGCGGCCGGCTGCATAGTCCATCGGCGTCAGGCCGCCGACCTCTTCGGCCTCGAGCGCCGCGCCCTTCGCGACGAGGTACTTCACGGTCTCGTTCCAGCCATGCTGGGCCGCGCTGTGCAGCGCCGTGAGTCGGGTGCGACTGCGGCCGTTGACCACCGCGCCTGCTTCAACGAGCAGGCGCGCACAGTCGTTCGCCTCCGCATCCGTCTTGTAGCGACCCCGCGTCGGATTGGCCCCATGACCCATGCCCGCAGCGATCATCAGTGGTGTCATGCCCTCTTCGTTCGGCAGGTCGACCTTGGCCTTGTACTGCAGCAGCAGCTTCACCGCCGCCGCATCGCCACCCTTGGCCGCGCGCATCAGCGCCGTGGCACCGGTCGACAGCACCTGGTCACCGCCGCGGTCGAAAATGAAATTGCGATAAGGCGGGCGAAGTTTGAGCTGCAGGTCCGGGTTGGCGCCAGCGGCCAGCAACTGGCGGGCGACATCCAGCCCTGTCGTCGCGTCTTCGCTGGGCAGATCGGGACGCCCTCCACGCGGCAAGGTATTCAGGTCGATGGCGACGTACAGCGGTGACTGGCCAAAGAGGTCCCACAGGTCGACATCGGCACCCGCCTTGATCAGGAAGCTGGCGAAGTCGAAATGGAAATTCATGATCGCCAGCAGCAGCGGACTGGTGCGCTCCGGGTCGGGCAGGTTGATGTCCGCCTTGCCGACCAGAAGCGCCCTGGCGCACTCGATGCAGCCTTCGCGCGCCGCATACAACAGCGGCGTGAAGCCACCCCGGTTCATGCCCTTCGGGCGCGGCTCCGCCGTGAGACGCCGCTGCCAGTCGCGGATCGCACCCCGCGCATTCACATCGGCCTTGTTAGCGACCAGCAGCCTGACCATGTCGGCCTGGCCCTGGGCCGACGCCCACATGAGCGCCGTCTGCCCGGCCCAGGTCTCACGTGCATTCACGTTCGCGCCGGCCTTGAGCAGCAGCTTGGCGGCCTCGAGCTTGCCCGCGCGGGCGGCCACCATCAGCGCAGTCTGGCCCTCCGGGCTGCGGGACTCGACGTCCGCACCCGCCTTCAGCAACAGCGTCACGAGCTTCGGGTTGCCCTCGGCAGCCGCCTCGGCAAGCGGCATCGCGCCGTAATCATTGCGGGCACTGGCATCCGCCCGGCCCTTCACGAGCGCTTCCGCCAGCGGCAGCAAGGCGTAGTGCGCGGCGTAATGCAGCGCCGTCGTGCCGTCCGGTTCGCGGGCGCGCGGATCGGCCCCCTGCTGCAAGGCGTAGAGCGCGGTCTCCGGGTCCTGCGAGCGGGCGGCGTCGAGCAGCTGCGCATCCTGCACGGGTCCTGCCCAGGCTGCCGCGACGATAAGCGCCTGCGCGAAGAGGAAGGCGACCCGGAGCGACTGGGGAGTTGTCACGACCACCGCTTCAGACGCCCGCGATGAGGCCGGTGCTGTCGGCGAACTTTTCGACCGGCGCGCCAACGCGATCCAGCAGCGTGTGGTGCAGGTTCGCCAGCGGCGTGTCCAGCGGCATGGCGATGTGCTGGCCTCCCTTGATGCGCCCATAGGCCTTGCCGAATACGGCTGCCGGCAAAGGGTTGTTGTTGTGCAGGTCGCTGTTCGACATGTTGCTGCCGAACAGGATCATCGAATGATCCAGCAGGCTGCCGTCACCGTCCGGCGTCTTGGCGAGTCGGTCGAGGAAGGTCGTGAAGACCTTGGTGTGGAAGTTCTGCACGCGCACGAGCTTCGCGACCTTGTCCGGGTTGTTCTGGTGGTGCGACAGCGGATGGAAGGCATCCGAAATACCGAGATTGTTGTAGGTCCGCATGCTGACTTCACGCGCCATCATGAACGTGGCCACGCGCGACAGGTTCGCCTGATAGGCCAGCGCGATGAGCTCGAACATCACCTTCAGGTGCTCTTCGAAATCAGTGGGAATGCCGACCGGTGCATCGGGCAGCTGCACACCACCGAGGCCCTGCGTCTCCATCTTCTTCACGCGGCGTTCGATCTCGCGCACGGAATCAAGGTAATCGGCCAGCATCGCGCGATCCTGGCCGCCGAGCCGACGTTCCAGCGCCTTGGCATCGCCGGTGATCGCATCGAGGATGCTGCCCGTCTCGCGCACGATGGCCGTGCGCTCATCGGCCGTGTCGCCCTGCCCGAACAAGCGGTAGAACAGCTTGCGCGGGTTGTATTCCATCGGCAGCGGCTGTGTCGGTGAACGGAACGCGATCGTGTTGCCATAGCTGCAGCCATAGGCCGGGTCGCAGACCGTGCCGCCTTCGGTGGAAAGCTCCAGTGAAGGGAACGCCGTATCGCTGCCGATCGACTGCGCGGCGATCTGGTCGATCGTCGTGCCTGCACGCGGGTCGTGGCTCACGGCGGGCGCGACGCAACCCAGCCAGGTGCCGGCGATGATCGCGTGCGGCGTGTTGCTTTCGCCGCCCCGGTTGCGCAGGCCGCTGATGATCGTGAGGGCCGCCTTGTGCTTCGCGGCCGGCTCGAGGATCTTGCCCAATTCAAAGTCACTGCCCGTCGACTTCGGGGTCCACTCCGCCATCACCGCGCCGTGCGGGAAATACACGAAACCGAGCTTGGGCAGCGGACGCGCAGCCGTCGCCGCCAAGGCGGTGTGGGCCGGGATCATCGCATCGAGCAGCGGCAGTGCGATCGTGGCGCCGGCGCCCTTCAGGATCGTGCGTCGGGACAGGTGTTTCCGGGTGATGAACATGATCTGGCTTCCCCTCAATGCGTGACGGCAGCCGTGCGCGTCTGCGGCGTGGGCTTGTCCGTCGGCAGGCGATTCATCTGGAACTGCGGGCTGCCTACGATGCCCAGCACGATCGATTCAAATCGGTATTGGTCTTTAGCGGCATTGGCGACCAGCGCGCGCACGGTAGGCATGTCCTGCCACTCGACGAGGCGGCCGGTGCCATAGGTCATGAGCTTGCTGGTGAGCGTCTGCACGAACTGCTCGGCATTGGCCAGCAGCGCCTTGCGCAGGTCCGCGGGACCGGCGATCGGCGTGCCATCCGGCAGTTCGGAGCGCGTGTCGATGACCGTGCCGGCGAGACGGTCGCGTTCGCGGAAGCGACCCACACCATCAAAACTCTCCAGCGCGAAGCCCAGCGGATCCATCACGCCATGACAGGCATGGCAGGATTTCTGCACGCTGTGCGCCGCCATCAGTTCACGCACAGACAGCACCTTGCCACCGGCGACAGGCTCCTTGAGCGATTCGACGTTCGGCGGCGGCGGCGTGGGCGGCGTACCGAGGATGTTGTCGAGGATCCATTCACCGCGCAGCACCGGCGCCGTACGGTTTGGGTAAGACGTGACCATCAGCACGGCCGCCTTGCCCAGCAGGCCATGGCGATTTGAATCGCGCAGCGGCACGCGGCGCAGCGCCGCCCCCTTCACGTCGCGGATGCCGTAATGCAGCGCCAGCGGCTCGTTCAGGTAGCTGTAATCGGCCGTCAGCAACTCAGTGACCGGACGGTTGTCGCGGAACACGCTGTCGACGAATAGTTTCAGCTCTTCCCGGAAATCACGGCGGATGTCGCCATCGATGTCGCGGTGGTTCGCGGCGTAGGGAAACACGGCCGGATCCGGCTCGATGTCGGCCAGCTTCTTCATGCCCAGCCACTGGAACGCGAAGTCCTGCGCCAGGGTGATCGACTTCGGATCCGCGAGCATCCGGCGGACCTGCTTGGCGAGCAACTCCGACTTGCGCAGCTCGCCGCGTTCCGCGACGGCCAGCAACTCCTCGTCCGGCAAGTTGCTCCACAGGAAGAAGGACAGGCGCGAGGCCAGCTGGAGATCGCTCAGGCGCCAGCTTTCGCCAGGCTTCACGCCCGCGGGCGCCGCCTCGGCGCGGAACAGGAAATCCGGACTCGCCAGGATGCGCGTGAGGCCCGAACGGATGCCCTCGTCGAAGCTCTTGCCCGTGCGCGCGCCGTCATAGGCAGACAGGATCGCCTGCACGTCCGCCTCGGCCAGCGGGCGACGGTAGGCCTTGCGGGCGATACCCGACAGGATGCGCGACGCACAAGGGCGCTCTTCCGCGGCGGACGCCGGATAGCAGATGAACACCTTCTGGCGTGCGGCGTTGCTGCTCACGCCCTCGGCCGCGAAGGGGCCGCGCACTTCGAAGGACTTCACGCGCAGCACGCGCTCTTCGCCGCCACCGGGCAGCAAGGGCGTGAGACGCGCATCGGATTCCGCAAAGCTGCGGGACAGGAAGGTCACGCCCAGGCGGTGCTGGCCAGCCTTGGCCTTGAAGCGGATGTTGCGCAGGCGCAGGTTGATGCGGTCGACGGACGGGTCGCCCTTCTGGTCGATGGACTTCTGGTCCTCGTCGCCACCCAGCGTCGTTTCATAGACCTTCCTGCCGTCCAGCACGACGATCAGGCGGTTTTCGAATTCCATGCCTTCGACCCACAGCGCATGCGCCATGTCGCCGATGTTGAGCTGGTATTCGCCGTCGGCCGGAAAGACGTGGTCGACGACCATGCCACCGCGCGTCCCGAGGGGCAGGCCTTCGACGTGTGTCAACTGCTTGCCGCCTTCGTTGTTCACGTAAGGCGTGCCGGCCGGCCGCGCAGCCGGGTTGCCAACGGCCAGCACGGCAACGTTGCGTGCAGCGGCCAGATACTGGTCGAGGAACGACGGCGATACCTGCAGCACCTTGGCGATGTTGTCGAAGCCATCGCTGTA
>CANGMU010000172.1 GCA_947454665.1 Pseudomonadota bacterium
GCCACCGCTGACCAGCAGGTTGTGGATGCCGCCGGCATTGCCCGTGGTACGCAGGCCGAGCTTGCGCGCCGAGTAGCTGCCGAGCACATAGCCGGTCAGCACGCCGTCCTTCACGAGGTCGCGGTCCCGTGTGGCAACGCCCTCGCCATCGAAGGGACTGCTGGCCAGCGCAGCGCGCAGGTGCGGCCGCTCCTGCATCTGCACGAAAGCCGGCAGGACCTGCTCACCCGCGGCGTCCTGCAGGAAGGAGGCCTTGCGGTACTGGCTCGACCCGCGGGCCGCGGAGACCATGTGGCCGAAGAAACCCCGCGCGACATCGGCGGCAAAGATCACCGGTGCCTTGCGCGTGCTGAGCTTTTCCGCACCCAGCCGCGCGATCGAGCGCTCACCGGCGATGCGGCCCACGTGCTCGCCATCGTCGAGCGTGGCCGGATCGCGCGAAGCGGTGTACCAGTAGTCGCGCTGCATGTCGTCGCCCACTTGGGCGATCAGCGCGCAGCTGATGCTGTGGCTGGTCGAGGGGTAGCCCGCGAGGAAGCCATGGCTGTTGCCATAGACACGCACGCCCTGGTGGCTGCTGACAGAGGCGCCCTCGGAATTGGTGAGCCGCTTGTCGACCGCCAGGCCGGCTGCTTCGCAGCGACGGGCCAGCTCGATCGCCGCTTCCGGCGTCAGCGCCCAGGGGTGGTCGAGGGCGAGGTCCGGGATGTCCCGGGCCAGCTCGGCCGGGTCGGCGAGGCCGGCAAATTCGTCCCGCGCGGTGTGACGGGCGATCGCGCAGGCCTTGGCGACCATGTCGCGGACCGCCTCCGGCCGCAAGTCAGCGCTGCTGGCGGAGCCCTTGGCGCCGCTGAAATACACGGTAATACCGAGTCCGCGGTCCCGTTGATACTCGATCGTCTCGACCTCGCCCAGCCGCACGCCGACGTTCAGGCCCTTCTGCAGGCTGACGTCGGCCTCGGCCTGATCCGCACCAGCCTGGCGGGCCGCGTCGAGGGCCTGGCGGACAATGTCCTGCAGGGCGGGAATACGGGATGCGTCGACATCGTGGCTCATGAGGCAGAATTGTACGGCATGAACCAGAACCCTGAAGAAAACGGCTGGGAGGACGAGGAGTACCTCGGCCCCAGCAAGAGCTCGCGCAAGCGAGAGGCCCACTCGCTGCAGAAGCTCGGGGAGCGGCTCACGGAGCTGCGGCCGGACGAGCTCGACCAGCTGCCGCTGCCGGAACGGCTGCGCGAGGCGATCGACGAGGCCAAGAAGCTCAAGCAACGCGGGGCCCTGCACCGCCAGCGCCAGTACATCGGCAAGCTGATGCGCGACGTGGAACTGGAACCGCTCGAGGCCGCCATGGCGAGCCTGACGGACCGCCACAACGCCCATGCTAGACTGCGCAAATGAAGCCTCTCGTCGGCATCATCATGGGCTCCCGGTCGGACTGGGAGACGATGCGCGCAGCCGCCGAGCTGCTGGAACAACTGGGCGTGCCGCATGAGGTTCGCGTCGTTTCCGCGCACCGCACGCCCGACCTGCTGTTCGAATACGCCTCGACCGCTGCTTCACGCGGGCTCGAGGTCATCATCGCGGGCGCCGGTGGTGCCGCCCACCTGCCCGGCATGACGGCCGCCAAGACGGCGCTGCCGGTGCTGGGCGTCCCCGTGCAGTCCAAGGCCCTCAATGGCATGGATTCGCTGTTGTCCATCGTGCAGATGCCCAAGGGCATCCCGGTGGCCACGTTCGCGATCGGGGCAGCGGGTGCGGCCAACGCCGGGCTCTTCGCTGCGGCGATGCTCGCGACGCGCAACCCTGCGATCGGTGCCGCGCTGGAGACCTTCCGCGCGTCGCAGACGGCCACGGTGCTGGCTGACGCCGACCCGCGCCTGCCCGCATGACCATCGGCATCGTCGGAGCCGGCCAACTGGGCCGCATGATGGCCCTGGCAGGTTATCCGCTGGGGCTGGATTTCCTGTTCCTGGACAAGGATGCCGGCACCTGCGCCGCGCAACTGTCTCCGCAGCTGACCGGCGCCTTCGAAGACCCGAAGCTGCTCGACCAGCTCGCCAAGCGCTGCGAGGTGGTCACGATCGACTGGGAGAACGTGCCCGTCGCGTCGATGGAACGCATCGCGCGCACCACCCCGGTGGCACCGCCCCTGGCCGCACTCGCCGCCGCGCAGGACCGCCTGTCCGAGAAATCGCTGTTCCACTCGCTGGGCATTCCCACGAACGACCACCAGGCCGTGGATTCCCGGGAAGACCTGCTGCGCGCTGTGCAGGCGATCGGCCTGCCGGGCGTACTGAAAACCAGGCGGATGGGCTATGACGGCAAGGGCCAGGCCGTGCTGCGCAAGGCCTCGGATGTCGAATCGGCCTGGGCGTCGCTGGGCAGCCAGCCGCTGATCTACGAAGCCTTCGTGCCCTTCGATTACGAGGTCTCGATCATCGGCGTGCGCAGCACACGCGGCGAGATCGCGCTGTATCCGCTGAACCGCAACCTGCACCGCGACGGCATCCTGCGCCTGACCCGCGCGCCCTGGCACGCGCCAGTGGTGGAAGCGGCCGCCCGGCGTTACATGCGCAAGCTGCTCGCGCATTTCAGCTATGTGGGCGTGCTCACCGTCGAATTCTTTGTCCGCCGCGGCAAGCTCGTCGCGAACGAGATGGCGCCACGCGTCCACAATTCCGGGCATTGGACGATCGAAGGCGCGGTCACCAGCCAGTTCGAGAACCACGTGCGCGCCGTGCTGGGTCTGCCACTGGGCGATACCTCGGTCACCGGACACAGCGCCATGCTGAACCTGATTGGCGAAATGCCTACCCGCGAAGGGCTGCTGTCCGACGGCCGGCTGCACCTGCACGATTACGGCAAGTCGCCACGCCCGGGCCGCAAGCTCGGCCACGTCACACTGCTGGAAACCACCGCCCGCCGCCGCGACCAGCGCGCGGCAACGCTGCTGCGCAAGATCGACGCGCGGAAACTCTGACACCGCGACGGCCCACGGACGGACCCAGCCCATGTACCTCGACCTGTTCAAGCTCCATGACCTGCCGTTCCGGCTGAGTCCGGACCCGCAGTACCTGTACCTGAGCAAACACCATGCACGCGCCAAGGCGTACATGGAATCGACGATCTGGTTCACGGACGGCTTCGTCATCATTACGGGCGAGATCGGTGCCGGAAAGACGACGCTGATCGAATCGGTGCTGGCCGACCTGGACAAGGACGTCATCGTCGCGCAGATCAACCAGACGCAGGTGACCCAGCTGGAGTTCCTGCAGGCAGTGCTGGTGCAGTTCGGCTTCACGCCCTTCCGCATGAAGAAGGCAGAACTGATCGCGACGCTGAACAGCTTCCTGATCGAACAGTACGCCGCGGGCCGCAAGGTGCTGCTCATCGTCGATGAGGCGCAGAACCTGCCGCTGGAGGTGTTGGAAGAGGTCCGGCTGCTATCCGGCGTCGAGACGACGCGCGAGAAGGTGTTGCGGATCATCCTGGCGGGCCAGCCTGAACTCAACGAGAAGCTGGATTCACCCGCGCTCATCCAGCTGGTGCAAAGGGTCAGGCTGCGCTTTCACCTCACGCCGCTGTCGGCGGAAGACATCCGCGGCTATGTGAACCATAGACTGAATGTCGCCGGCGCCGAGGGGCGGAAAATATTCGCCGAAGACTGCTTCCCGATGATCTTCGAATACACAGGTGGCGTGCCGCGCCTGGTGAACACGCTCTGCGAGACAGCCATGATGGCGGCCTTCACCGAGGACCGTGACCAGGTCACCGCGAACGACGTCGGCAGCGCGATCACCGAACTGCGCTGGCCAGTCTATGCAGCCCGCCGTGAAGCCCAATCAGCCGTAACCGCCGGGCACACCTCAGACACGGGTCGGTTCCGGGTCGACACCGAGACCACGGGTCAACGCGGTGGTCCCAAACTGTACATCCCGCCCCCGGACGAGGAGGTCAACTACGGTCGTCTCACCGTGCGCCAGGGCCACAAGCAGCTGGGCGAAGTCGCCCTGCACCTGGCTCCGCTCGTCATCGGCCGCACGCCCGACAACGATCTGCAAATCGACAACCGATTCGTGAGCCGGCACCACTGCCGCATCCTCTCCACGCGCGAAAGCAGCGTGATCGAGGACCTGAACAGCACGAACGGCATCCGCATGCAGAGCCGGCGCATCAAGCGACGCAGGCTGCGTGACGGGGACGTCATCTGCATCGGCCCTTACGACCTCGTCTATTCCGACGAGCGGCCGAACAAGCATTCAGACACCTCGACAGGCCTGGAATTCGACGACCGGGGCCCTGAAGACGCAGAAGGCCTCGAAGAGACCTGAGCCAGGCAGCGCGGGCTGTCAGCCCGTGCCACCCACCGTCATCGCATCGATGCGCAACGTCGGCTGGCCGACGCCCACGGGCACGCTCTGCCCTTCCTTGCCGCAGGTACCGATGCCGTCATCGAGCTTCAGGTCATTGCCGACCATCGACACGCGCGTCAGCACATCCGGGCCATTGCCGATCAGCGTCGCACCCTTGATCGGCGCACCGATACGGCCGTTCTCGATCAGGTAGGCCTCGCTGGCCGAGAACACGAACTTGCCGGAGGTGATGTCCACCTGGCCACCGCCGAAATTCACGGCGTAAATACCCTTCTCGACCGACGCGATGATCTCGGCCGGGTCGTGCGGACCGGGCCGCATGTAGGTGTTGGTCATGCGCGGCAGAGTCATGTGCGCGAAGGACTCGCGCCGGCCGTTGCCCGTCGGGGCCACGCCCATGAGGCGCGCGTTCTGCGTGTCCTGCAGATAGCCCTTGAGGATGCCGTCTTCGATCAGCGTCGTGCACTGGCTGGGGGTGCCCTCATCGTCGATGCTGAGCGAGCCGCGGCGCGCGGACAGCGTGCCGTCATCGACGATGGTGCAGTGTTCGCTCGCCACGCGTTCGCCGAGCCGCCCGCTGAAGGCCGAGGTGCCCTTGCGGTTGAAGTCGCCTTCCAGGCCGTGGCCGATGGCCTCGTGCAGCAGGATGCCGGGCCAGCCCGCGGCCAGCACCACCGGCATCGTGCCGGCGGGGGCGGCGACGGCTTCGAGGTTAACCAGCGCCTGGCGCACAGCTTCGCGCGCGAGCGTGATCGGCCTTTCGCCGGCGACGAGATCGACCAGCGAATAGCGGCCACCGGCACCGGCGAAGCCCTGCTCGCGCCGGCCGTCCTGCTCGGCGATCACCGACACGTTGAACCGCACCAGCGGGCGCACGTCGGCGGCCAGCACGCCATCAGCGCGCGCGACCAGCACGACCTCGTGTACGGCGCTGACGCTGGCCATGACCTGCTTGACGCGCGGATCC
>CANGMU010000173.1 GCA_947454665.1 Pseudomonadota bacterium
ATCATCACCGCGCCGACCACCGGCTTGGGGATCAAAGAGACCGCCTTGATCGCCTTGGGTGAGAAGGCGGCAGCGATGATCAGCACGCCGGTTAACAGGGCGATGCGGCGCGCGATGGCGCCGGTGGCGTGCGCGAGACTGATGTTCGCCGAGGAGATGCCGGTCGGCATGCCACCGAACAGGCCGGCCAGCAGATCGCCGAAGGCGCTGACCCGGATGCCGCTGCCGGCCTGTTTCATGTCGATGCGAGTCCAGGCGGGATTCATCTCGCGCTGAATGCCGATGAGCATGCCGACGTTGTCGACGCCGAGGATGAGGGCCATCACGACACACAGCGGCAGCAGTTCCAGTGAGAAGCCTGCGGTGCCTAGCTCGACGGACGGCACGCCGACCCAGTGCGCCATGCCCAGTGCGCCCCAGTGGTCGCCATCGGTCCCCAGCACCCAGGCGAGGCTGATCCCCGCCAGCAAGCCGCCACCCAGGGCGAGCAGTTTCAATCGTCCGGTCGCGAAGATCGCGATGATGGTGATCGTCGCGAGCGTGACGGCTGCCACGGCCAGCGGCGCCGCACGGACGACGGACTGGCCGGATACCGTCTCGAGTGTGTTCAGGATGCCCGGTCGCACGAGGGACATACCGAGCATCACGACGGCCACGCCGCAGACTTCCGCGGGAAACAGCGCGCGCAATCTGCGCAGCGCGCCAGCAAAGAAGAATTCCACGACGCCGCTGACCAGCGACATGCCCGCCAGCATCGACAGACCGCCTGCGCTACCTGCCAGCACTGCGGTGGGCAGGAAGGCCGGCGTCGGGATCTCTACGGCCAGCGCGCCACTGCCCACCGGCGCCCGCAAGCCGTGCAGCATGGTGGCGCCGCCGATGCTCAGGATGACTGCGGTGAGGAACTTTTCGGTATCGCCCGGCGAAAGTCCGATCTGCTGTGCCGCGGCCAGGGGATAGACCAGGAATAAAAGCGCAAGCAGGGCGTGTTGCGTGCTCAGGGCGATGGCGTGTGGCAGGCGTGGACGGTCTTCCACGCCATACAGATGCCGTCGTGCCTTGCTTGCTTGCATGCGGGTGAGTGTTCCGAGGCGGCGTCAGGGCAGGATCTGTCCGCCCTTCATCACGAGCCGGACCTTGCGCAGCGCCTTGATGTCGGTCGTCGGGTCGCCGTCGACGGCGACCAGGTCGGCCAGCGATCCCTTGCGGACATGGCCGATCCGTTCACCCTGTCTGAGGATGTCTGCGTTGATCGCGGTTGCGGCGAGCAAGGCCTGCGGCGCTGACATCCCGTTGCGGACCATCCATTCCAGTTCGCGCCAGTTCTCGCCATGCGGGAAGACACCGACATCGGATCCATTGCCGATGGTGACGCCGGCGGCAAGCGCCCAGCGGAAGGACTGCGCAGCGCGCTGCATGTTCGGCGTCGGCGCATCCTTGCCGGGCTTGTAGCCTTCGAAATATTCCGCGTAAGCCTCTGCGGTGGCCAGCGTCGGCAGCCACGGAATCTTGCGTTCCGCCATCAGTCGGAAAGTGGCTTCGGTGCCGTTGTAGCCGTGTTCGATGGAATCGACACCGGCGAGTGCGGCGCGTCGCATGCCCTCGTCGGAGGTCGCGTGGGCCGCCACAGGGCGGCCGAGGTCGTGCGCCGTGGCGACCAGGGCCTTCAGCTCTTCGATCGAGAACGTCGGCACCACCTCGCCCTGCGGGCCGGCCTCGAAGTCCGCATAGACCTTGATCCAGTCGGCGCCATCCGCCGCCTGTTCGCGCACGGCCTTCGCGATTTCCAGCACGCCCGAGACTTCCTGCGCACCTTGCGGCAGGTGGGCGTCATGGTTGTAGTTCCGGCGTGCAGGGCCATAAGCGCCCCGCGCGACGATGGCTCGCGTGACGACGGTGAGGCGGGGACCCGGGATCAGTCCATCGTTGATCGCCTGGCGGAGCGCCACATCGGCGGTGCCTGCGCCTTCCGTGCCCAGATCGCGTAGCGTCGTGAAGCCGGCGGACAAGGTTTTTCTTGCACCCTCGCCAGCTCGCAGCACGCGATAGGCGGTGGCTTCCTTCAGCACCTGGTCATCCCACAGCGTCTCGTTGTAGGGATGAAGGAAAAGATGGGAGTGGGCATCGATGAGCCCCGGCAGCAGCGTCGTGCCCGGCAGGTCGACGAGACGAGCGCCCTTGGGCGCCTTGACCGCGCTGTCCGGCCCCACGGCGACGATCCGCTCGCCTTCGACCAGCACGACCCAGCCAGCATGTGCGCTGCTGTCGTCGGCCGTGAACACGCGCGCCGGCTTCAGCAGGATCGGCTCTGGCGTTGCCGCCTGCGCGCCCAGTGGCAACAGGGCGAGGAAGGGAAAAATCAGCCCACTGCGTTTCACCACGGTCGTCTCCAATTAAAACCTGATCCGGACCAGCGAGAAGTCGTCCTCGAGGGCGCCCCCGCCATGCAGTTGGTGTGCCCAGTCGAAGATGCCTGCCGGCCCGTCCTCTGCAGTGCCATGCGTCAGCACGGCGGCTTCGAAGTCCTCGAAACTGGCGTCCTTGCCACTCGTGTCGCGGATCTCGAAGCAGCCGTCGCAGGGCACGAACAGCTGCGCGCCCTCCGGCACGTCGCATTCCTGCGCCTCGTAGTCGATGTCCTCCATCATGCCGACGATGAACCCCGGCGAACGGAGCCGCATGCAGGCTGTCGTGCCGTCGCCATTGTCGGACAGCAGCAGCGCTGCCGGATGGCCGCCACTGGCGTGACGCAGTTTGCGTGACGGGCTGTGGTAGACGCCGTACCACAGCGTGAAATACATGTTGTTCTGCTTCTCCATGAGGAAGGCGTTGCCCAGCGCCTTCATTACGGCAGCCGGATCGCGCCAGTCCGTGCCGGACAGGGAGCCTGAGCGGATCACGTTGATGGCCGCGACCGACAGCAGGCAGGCACCTACGCCGTGGCCGCAGACATCCAGCAGGTAGACGGCGAAATGTTCGTCGTCAATCCAGTGGTAACCGAAGGCGTCACCGCCGAGTTCCGTCGAGGGCTGGTAATGCCAGTCGATCTTCAGCGGCTGCGTCGTCGGAGCGGGAAAGATCGAACGGACGTAATGCGCCGCGTCGGCCAGTTCTTTGTCGAGACGCTGCTGTGTTTGTTCGAGCAGGTCCTTCTCTTCCTGCAATTGGCGCGTGCGCAGCACGTCAAGGTCGCGAAGCCGTTTCTTTTCGAGAGAGGAGGTCACGCGCGCCCGGAGCAGCGTCGGATTGAATGACTTCGGCAGGTAATCCTCGGCACCGGCTTCGATGCACTGCACGGCGGTCTCGATCTGTTCCGCACTGCTGATCACGATCACCGGCAGGCCGGCGAGCAGGTCCTCGCGCTTCATCACGTGCAGCAGTTCGATGCCGGTCATCTCCGGCATTTCGATGTCCAGCAGCATCAGGTTGAAGCCGGATTGCTGGATCTGCGCCAGGGCCTCGCGGCCATTGGCGGCTTCGGCGGTGTTGCGGATGCCGAGCTCGCCGAGCGCGCGGATCAGTCCCAGCCGCATCAGGCGGCTGTCATCCACGACCAGCACGCGGGCATCGCGCAGCAGGGCGTCGGGATCGTGGGCTGGGTTGTTCATCAGGGCTGCGCCGGGGTGAGGACGGGTTCGGACAAGGCGCGCAGGATCGCGCGCGGCATTTGGGCAAGTGACAGGACCTGTTCGGCGGCACCGAGCTGGATGGCGGCGGCAGGCATGCCGAACACGATGCAGCTTTCCTCGGATTCAGCCAGCGTCCGGGCGCCGGCCTTGCGCAGCAGTTGCATGCCGCGGGCGCCATCGCTGCCCATGCCGGTGAGCAGTGCGGCTACGGCGCTCGCGCCAATGGTTTCCGCCGCCGAGCGGAACAGGACGTCGACGGACGGACGGCAATGGTGGACCGGTGGCGTCTGCAGGAGACGGACCGCGTGGCCGCGGGGCGAAGCGACCACCGTGGCGTGGTAGTCCCCGGGGGCGATCAGGCAGACGCCGGTCTGCAGCAGTTCACCATCGACGGCTTCACGCACGCTGAAGGGGCACAGCTCGTTGAGGTGGTTCGCCATGATCCGCGAGAAGCCTGCGGGGATGTGCTGCACGATCACCGTCGGCGGGATGTCGGCCGGCAGTTGCGGCAACAGCTCGCGCAGCGCTTCGACGCCCCCTGTCGACGCGCCGATGAACAGCATCCGCCCGCGTGCCTTGGAACCGTCAAGCTGCAGCGGCTGGGCGGTGGGCAGTGCCGTCGGCTTCACGCGGGGCCGCGAGCGTGCCGCGACTTTCACGCCGTTCGTCAGCTCCCAGGCGATACGGGCGATGCCGCGTCCTGCGTCGGGCTTTGCCAGCACTTCCACAGCGCCGGCGGCCAGGGCCTGGTAAGCCAGTTCCGAACCGGCGGTCGTGAGCGTGCTCAACACGACGACGGGCACCGGATGGTGTTCCTGCAGGATGCGCAGGAATGTCAGGCCATCCATGCGCGGCATTTCCATGTCGAGCGTCACGACATCCGGCTGCAGCTCGAGGATGCGGTCCCGCGCGACGTAAGGGTCCGGCGCGGTGCCGATGACCTCAATGGCCGGGTCATTGGAGAGCGCATCGATGATGGCCCGGCGTGCGAGCGCGGAGTCGTCGACGACCAAGACGCGGATGCGACCTGTGCTGATGTTCATGGCAGGCGGTATATCCCGGGCTGTACGGGTTTGAGGCCCTGTTCGATGCCAAGCAGCGATTCGGAAGCGCCGATGACCAGGTGCCCGCCTGGCGCCAACCGCGCTGCAAGTCGTCGTACGGCTTCGGCGCGCGACGTCTCGTCGAAATAGATCATCACGTTCCGGCAGAAGATGACGTCGACGTCGGACGGAAACGATGCGTGGTCATCGAAGAGGTTGCCGCGCGTGAAGCACACGCGCTTGCGCAGGCTGGCCTGGACCCGGCAGTACCCACTGCGCGGTCCGATGCCGCGCTCGAAGAAGTCGCGCCGCAAGCTGGTTGGTACGGCATCCAACGCGTTTTCCGGATAGATCCCGCGTCGTGCGTGCTCGAGCACTCGGCCGGAAATGTCAGATGCGTCCAATCGCCAGGTGAAGCTCGCGTTGCGTTGTTCCGTGCCGGACAACAGCATCGCCAGCGTCCAGGCTTCTTCGCCAGAGGACGCAGCGGCCGACCAGACGCGATAGCTGCGGCCTTCTGCTCTACGCGAACGCAGGAGCTCCGAATCGAGCCATTCGAAAT
>CANGMU010000174.1 GCA_947454665.1 Pseudomonadota bacterium
AAGCTGGTGAACATCGCCAGCCGCTGCGCGCCTTTCATCGAGCGCGCTGGCGGACACCTGGCCGAAGCGCTGCCGGACCACGCGCTCTACACGCAGTTCATCGAAGGCCGCGAGCACATCGCTCAGCTGTTCGAATCGCGCGACACCGCCGCGGCGCTGCGCGAGGTGATGCACCTGGCCGATCGGGCGAACCAGTACGTGGACGCGCAGAAGCCCTGGGTCGTCGCCAAGGATCCGGCCCGCCTCGAAGAGGCCCGCTCGATCGCCACGCAGGCCATCAACCTGTTCCGCGTGCTGCTCGTGTACCTCACGCCCGTGCTGCCGAAGATCAGCGCGACGGCGGCCGACTGGCTGGGTGCCGATGCCTTCGCCAGCTGGGATGTGGTGGATACGCCGCTGCTTGGCCGCGCGATCGGCAAGTACCCGCAGCTGGCGACGCGGGTGGATCCGGCCATCGTGAAACAGCTTGTCGCGTCGATGCCCGCAGCCGCCGTGGCGCCGGCGAAGGCCGCGCCCGCCAAGGCCAAGATCGAGAAAGCGGCCTCGCCCGCCCCCCAACAGGAGCCCGGCATGATCGCGATCGATGACTTCATGAAGCTCGACCTGCGCGCCGCCCTCGTCACCGAGTGCACGCGCGTGGAAGGCTCCGACAAGCTGCTCTGCCTCAAGCTCGATCTGGGCGACCACCAGCGCCAGGTCTTCTCCGGTATCGCGGCGAGCTATGCCCCTGAACAGCTCGTGGGCCGCTACGTGGTCGTCATCGCAAACCTCGCGCCGCGCAAGATGCGCTTCGGCATCTCGGAAGGCATGGTCCTTTGTGCCAGCGGCAAGGCCGCCGGCGACGACTCGGGCGTCTTCCTGCTGTCGGCCGATGCGGGCGTCAAGCCCGGCATGAAGATCAGCTGACAGGCGCGCAGGCGTGAACCCGGCGCGCCGCGCTGCCCTCTTCGCCACGCTGCGCGAAGCCGACCCTGCCCCGAAATCGGAGCTGGAATACAGCACGCCCTATGAACTGCTCGTGGCCGTCGCGCTCTCGGCGCAGGCCACGGACAAGAGCGTGAACCTCGGCACACGCAAGCTCTTCCCGGTCGCCAATACGCCGCAGGCGATGTTCGACCTGGGCGTGGCGGGCATCACGCCCTTCGTCCGGCATATCGGTCTCTACAACACCAAGGCGAAGAACGTCGAGGCGGCCGCACGCATCCTGCTCGACCAGCATGGCGGCGAAGTGCCCCGCGACCGGGCGTCGCTGGAGGCTCTGCCCGGCGTCGGCCGCAAGACCGCCAACGTCGTGCTGAACATCGCCTTCGGTGAACCGACGATCGCCGTGGACACGCATGTGTTCCGCGTCTCCAACCGCACCGGCCTCGCACCCGGCAAGACGGTCGAGGCCGTCGAGAAGAAGCTGCTCAAAGTGACGCCGCCGGAGTTCCTGCAACACGCGCACCACTGGCTGATCCTGCACGGGCGCCACACCTGCCAGGCACGCAAGCCGCGTTGCCCGACCTGCACGGTCGCGGCGCTCTGCGATTACAAGCGCAAGACGCCGGCCACGGAGCGGCCCTGATGTTTTTCGCCAATGACAAACGCGACGACCTGCGCCGCCGCTATTACAGCGCCTGGCAGCGACACCTCGAACGCCTGCCGCTGGACCCGCTGGACGCCGCCATCGCTGACGTCATCGCGCTGCATCCGGAATACCACGCGCTGTTTGAATCGCCGGATGCGCTGCATGAATCCTGGACCGTCGAGCGCGGCCAGACGAACCCCTTCCTGCACATGGGCCTGCACCTGGGACTGCGCGAGCAACTGGCGACGAAGCGCCCCGCAGGCATCGAGACGGTGCATGCGCGGTTGTCCCGCAAGCGTGGTCTGCACGAGGCCGAACACGCGATGATCGAAGTGCTGGCCACGATCCTCTGGGAAGCGCAGCGCGCAGGCCGCGCGCCGGACGAGCAGCTTTATCTCGAGCGACTGAAGTCGCTCTGACTCCAAGTTCGCGCTAGAAGGCGAGGTTCACCGATATGCGCAGCGAACGCGGCGCGCCCGGTGTGATGTTCGTGGTGCTGTGGGCGGAGACGAAATAGGCGCGGTCGAGCAGGTTGTCGACGTTGAGCTGCGCCTTGAGGCCACGTCCTGCGTTGTAGAACACGGCTGCATCCACGCGCACATAGCCAGGCAGCACGACGTTTGTCGCCGGCGTCACGCGATTCTCGACCGCTGCAAACATCGCATCCCGCCAGGACAAGCCCAAGCCCAGCCCCCAGCGCGGATCGATCTCCACACGGTTCCACAGCGAGGCGGTCCACTCGGGCAAGGCGGCAAGCCGCGCACCCTCACGCAGCGTGGCCGACTGGTCGCTCAGCAGACGTCCGTCCTGCCAGGCCGCAGCCGCCATCACTTGCCATCTTGGCAGCAGGCTGCCTGCCAACCCGAGCTCGGCGCCTTCCACCCGCTGACCGTCCACCAGCAACAGCAGCGTCGGGTTCGAGGGATCCGTGATCGCGACATGGCGCCGCTCGAGGCGATAGATCGCGAGCGTGGCCTGCAGCTCGGGCTTGAGGTCCCACTTCGCGCCGATCTCCTGATTGCGGAAGGACTCCGGCGACAGCGAGGCATTGGCCGCGGTCAGCGAACCCAGCTGCTCGCCTGCACGCGGCTGGCGTGCGCTGCCGAGGCTCGCATAGCTTGAGAACGTCGCGGTGGGCTTGTAGACCACGGCAAGCCCCGGCGAGGCGAGCTCATCCTGGGTTTCGATCCTCGATCCGCCGAGGCGGCGATCGATGAAGTCCATCTCGAAGCGTTCCTGACGCAGGCCGAGCACCACCTCCCAGTGATCGCCGACCTGCACGCGATCCTGCACAGAGGCCGCCAGCGTGCGCGCCGTGCCCAGGTTGTTTGCATCGCTCGCCGACGCGCGGAACGTGATCGCTGCGTTCGTGCGCGGCGCAGAGACCGGCACGAGCACCGACGTCGCGGTCGGCGAGACCATCGTGAAATAGCCTGTGAGGCGGCGGTTGTCCGTGACTTGTCGGCCCAATTCGATACCAACGGAGAGTTCATGCCGCAACCCGAAGCCCGTCAGGCTGAACATCAGGTCGGTCTGGTTGAGCAGGTTCCGGCGGTCGGTGGCCTGGTTGTAGGCGCTGACCGAGACCTGCGTGCCCATCGCGTTCACCGCACCGGGAAAGACGTTCTGGTAGAACTTGTCGTAGCTCGCGTAGCGCGTCCGGTTGCGCAGCGACAGCGTCTCGCCGAGTGAATGGTCGATCGACAACGTTGCCGAACGCACAGTGGCGAACGTCGGGCTACGGGCCGGATCACCAAAAAACACGGACGGCGCCGTCTCCAGAGGACGGCCGTTGAAGGACGACACGCCACGGTCCGCCACGCGCTCGTCGTGGAAATACTCGCCCTGCAGCGCGATGTGCGTCGCATCGCCGATAGCCAGCGCCAAGGCGGGGGCGATGCCTTGTCGACGCAGCGTCACGCCCTCGCGATAACTGCCTGCGTCGTCCCAAACACCATTGAGCCGCCAGGCGGGCAACACGCCATCCTGCATCGCGCCGACATCGGCCGACGCACGATACCCATCCCAGGAACCTGTCTGCAGTGACAGGGCTGCCACCTCGCCGCCCGCCTGCTTGGTCACGCGATTGATGACGCCACCCACGCCGCCGCGGCCGAAAGCGACGCCGTTGGCACCCTTGAGGGCTTCGACCTGGGCGATGTTGTAGAGGTCGCGGTAGTACTGGACGTCATCGCGCAGCCCATCGACGAGGTAGTCCGCCGTCGAGCTGCTGCCGCGGAACACCAAGGTCTCGCGGTTACCTTCGCCCTGCGCGACCCCGATGCCCGGCACGTAGCGGACGACGTCCGCGAGGCTGCGCATGGCCTGGTCATCGATGAGCTGGCGGGTCACTACGGTCACCGACTGCGGCACGTCCAGCAGCTCGGCACCGCCCTTGAGGGCGGTCACAACGCTGGGCAGGTAACGCTCGCCCTTGCCGGGCGCCTGAGCCTCTACGCGAACCTCGGCAAGCGGGGCGGGCTCGTCGGACTCGTCCGCGATCACGCCCGATCCCCACCCGCCAAATACCAGGACCAGGGTCGTCATCCGCTGCCACGGCATCATTGCGACTTCCTCTTGAATGCAAATGCGAATGTTTCGCATTCTGTATTGGGAGTCGGTGGATGTCCAGCCGGCGGGGCCACGCGGTAGGATCCGGGCATGCCCACGCCCCCGAGCCTCCCGGACGGCCGCCGCCACTGGTCCACCGAACAGGTGGACCCGCGGCACGCGCTCGCCTGGTGGATCGACACGGTCTGCGACCGTTTTTTGGAGCTGGAGATCGAGGCGGAGGCTTCGGGCGGGTTCCGGGCCTCCCTGGATCAGGTGGAGCTCGGCACGGCGACGGCCAATTTCATCCGCGCCGCGAGACAGCGGGTCCAGCGCACGCCGGCCAAGATCGCGCGCTCCGATGAGCCGGTCTTCATGCTGCTGCAGTTGCGCGCGGGCCGGATGCAGCTGGCGCAGGCCGGCCAGCAGGTGCGCGTGGAGCAGGGCGAGAGCGTGCTGATCAACGCCGCACAGCCCTATGCGCTGCAGTGCCCGGTGCCGACCCATGCGCTGGCCCTGCGCCTGCCCGGCACCTGGCTCTCACGCTGGCTGCCCGACGCGGACCGCCATGCCCTGCGCCTGTTCAAGGCTGGCGGGTGGAACGGCGCACTGAATGCGGCCCTGGCGAGTCTGGAGCCGGCCGCCTGCGACCAGCTCGCATTGCCCAAGGGTGTCGTCGCCGACCAGCTGGCGGCCTTGCTGACGCTGGCCGTCGGACGCGATGAAACCTTCACGCCGGATTACCGGCTGGCCGAGGCCTTGGGCCACACGTTGAAAGAGCGATTGCACGAGACGGGGCTGGCGCCGGCCGACGTGGCCGTGCAGCACCGCATCTCGACGCGCCGGCTGCATTACGCCTTTGCGGCGGAGAAGACGACCTTCGCGACCGCCCTGCTGCAGGCGCGGATAGAACGGGCGCGGGAACTGCTGTCGGCGCCGCACCTGGCCACCCTGCCGGTGGCCGAGATTGCCGCGCGATGTGGCTTCGCGGACGCGAGCCATTTCGCGCGCCGCTTCCGTCAGTCGGTCGGGGCTTCGCCCCTTGCCTTCCGCGCGGCCGTGCTCGGCCGCAAGCACTGAGCGCGGACTAGCGCAATACGGCGAGCAGCTCGTC
>CANGMU010000175.1 GCA_947454665.1 Pseudomonadota bacterium
CTGTTTGGTCCGGGTCGCCGGGACAACCCAGACGGGACCGTCCGGATGCTTCAGGTCGAACTCCGACCACGTCGCCTGACGCGCCTCAGACGGGCGCACAGCCGCATAGGCCATAAATAGCAGGCAGATGGCCGTTGCCCGACTGCGGTAGCTCCGGATGCCCCGGATCAGCGCCCCAACCTCATCGGGATTTGTAATGGCAGGATGGGGCGTGGCGGCAACTGACTGCAGCAGGTCACGCCGGTTGAGGTCCGCCACGACGTTGCGCGTCACGGCGCCGCTGGAGACGCCAAAGGCGAGGATCCGGTTCAGGGCCTGCAGTATGCGCCGAGCCGTCTCGGCCTTCCCCTCGGCTTCCGGCGTACGCAGGGCAGCCACGATGTCGGGCCCGGTGATCTCTCCCGCTACCCTCTTGCCGAGCAGCCGTGTGACCCAGGCCAAGGTGCGCTCGGTCCTGACCTGCGTGGCAGGTGCCATGCCCGGCCGGACCTTGGCGAGCCACTCCTTGGCGAGCTCCTCCAGAGTCTGGCCTTTGACCGCGTCCAGGGCCGCGGCGGCCTTGGCCCGCTTCCGCACGGCCGAGGGGTCCTGCCCCTGAGCCAGTGGGGCGCGCAGCTCGTCGCGCAGGCGCCGCGCCTCCGGTAAGGAGGTTGCCGGATACTGGCCCAGGCCCAGCGTCCGCTGCTTGCCTTCGATGCGGTAGGAGAACTCCCAGAGCTTGGCCGTGGGCGTCAGCCGAAGCTGCAGGCCGCGTCCGCCTGAGAGCTTCCTGGTCGTTCCTGGAGGGGGATTCTTAGCTTGCCGAATTGCCAGATCCGTCAGGGTCTTAGCGAGGCGTGGCATGGGGTAGCTCCGATTCTTGCTGGTAGTGGAAGAAGCGCGCTCCTTCGGACCAACAAACTACCCACAAAACACCAGCAAAACGGCCCGCGTGTAGGCGCGTCCGACCGCACCTAGCCGCACGATGGATTCGTGCTCTAGTCGCGGAAAGTGCTGTTTTCCCGTATATCCCGCACGTGGCCGCGGGAATATGCGCGAAAGATTGGTGGCTAGGGAGGGACTCGAACCCTCGACCCCGGCATTATGAGTGCCGTGCTCTAACCAGCTGAGCTACCTAGCCAAGGCGCTGGGGCGCGGATTGTCCGGGCCCGGCGCAGGGGTGTCAAGAACCGAGCGCGGCCCGGAAGCTGGTGACTTCCTTTTCCGATTCGACCAGCAGCTTCTGGATGCCGGCGGCGTCCAGGTGCATGCGGTCGAACACCTTAAGGCCCTGGATCGAAGCCTCGATGGCGTCCGGCGTTTCGCGCAGATCGGCCAGCAGGTTGGCGACGGACAGGACGTCCGTCAGGTCGGGGAATCCGACGTGGGCGCGGTTGAGGTTCTCGTATTCGGCGACGGCTTCGACGACCTTGTCGCCGATCTCCCAGTTTTCCAGGATCGCCTTGGCGACGTTCGCGTGCCAGTCGGCGACGATCTGGTCGTAGGTCGCCCTGTCGCTCCAGAGCGAGGGTTGCTTCGCGGCGCGCGTCAGGATGTAGAGCTTGCCCAGGCCATGCAGCAGACCGGCCAGCAGTGCCGTATCCGGATTGACCTGCGTGCAGCGGCGGGCGATCACATAAGAAAGGGACGCCAGCAGGACACTGCGTTCCCACAGTGCGTTCATCTGGTCTCGGATCGCGACGAGGGAAGCGGCCTTGCGGATCTGCTCCATCGCGAAGGCCAGCGAAGCGCTGCGGACCATGTTGAAGCCCATGCGCGTCACGGCGGCCTTCACGCTGGTGATGCGCGGACCGGCCGGGTTCAGGGCGGCGGAGTTGGCGATCATGAGCAACTTGCCGGCCAAGGCTGGCTCGGTGCTGACCACCAGTTCGATCTTCTGCGGCGTCACGTTCTCGTCGGCGAGGACCTGGCGAACGCGAACGGCAACGTCTGGGAAAGCGGGCAGATCAACCTTGCCGGTGGAGAGCTCCGCCGCGAGGTTCTTGACGAACTCAAAGGCGTCGGCGTGGCTCGAAGGCTGCGGCGTGTCGCTCATTGCTTACCCAGGTCAATTACTCCAATTTGGAATTGTACCTGTTTCAAGCGCTCTGCCGCGGCGCATGCAGTCGCACCAGCAGCTGGGCTTCCTGTCTTGTGACACCGCTCGCCGTGGTGATTTCTTCTTCGCCCGTCCCGGCTCGGGCAAGGCGCAGCGCCAGCTCATAACCCCGCGGTGCCTGTGCAGCGGCCGCACCGGCAGTCTGCAGACGGGAATCGAAACGTTGCTGGACCTCGCCGAGGCGCGTTTCCAGACGCTGCTCCAGCTGTTCCAGACGCGCCTGCAGTTCGCGGGCCTGGCGCGCCTGTGTGGCGGCGACCTGTTCCATGACCTGCAGGGATTCCGCCTGGCGGGCCAACAGCTGCGCGGCGCTGTCGACGGATTGCCGGCGCCAACGCAAGAATCCGGTCGCGAAAGCCAGCAGGGCAGCGATCAGGATCGCGCTGCGCACGATAAGGGCCAGCAGGGAATCAGGCTCGACAAGGACCATGACTTGGGGCTCCAGGCGCCGAACCGGGGTGGGCGACGACTGGATTCCGTCACCTGGGACACCCGCGGCGGCGTCAGGGAGAACTGAGCAGGTTTCGTGCCATCAGCCGCTGATCGCGGCGAGCAGCGAATCCAGCTGTTCGTGCGCCGCCTTCGAAAGCTGCGCAGCCTCTGCGGCGTCGATCCCGAGGCGCGCGAAAAGAGGAACGTGATCGGCCACCACGGTGACACCGGAGCGACCGGAATCGCCAAGATGGTCCACTGCCAGCAGGCGCGATGCGGCGACCACATCGCCGACAGTGAGTGGCCCCTCGCGGACTGTCTCGACATCGTGGCTGAACTCGACTGCATCGACGACTTCTTCGGACAGCAACCAACTCTGGACGATCGCTCCCGCCGTCGGACCATGCCAGTCGCGCAGGAGACGTTCGCGGACGGGTTCGTTGTCACAGAGATCGGTCTCGGCGGACAGGCGCGTCAGCATGTAGAGCTTGCCCACGACATGGAGCAGACCCGCCAGCAGGGCGACGTCCGGGTTAACGCGGGTGTGCCGGCGCGCCATCACCGTGGCGAAGGCCGCGACATGCATGCTCTCTTCCCACAGGCGGCGCATGCGTGCGCGCGGCTCGGGGGCCCCGCCGGCATCGACGAGTTGGTTCAAGATGAAGCTGACGGAGGCCGTGCGGACCATGTTGTAGCCGATGCGCGAAATGGCGGTGCGCAGGTCGCGCACCTCGCGGCCCATCGGATTGAGCATCACGGAATTGGCCATGCGCATGATGCGCAGGGCCAGCGCCGGATCGGCGCCCGCGGCGGATTCGACGACGGAAGGGTCGATATCCGTGCTGGACAACGCACGCTGCAAACGAAGCGCCGCATCCGGACAGCTGGGGATCTCGAGTTTCGAATCGTAAAGCGACACTGCCAGCGACCGCACGAAGGCGGCCGCCTCGCGGTTATGCGGAAGATCCGCGTCGTCCAGATCGCTCATTCAGCGTCCTCCGCTTGCCACAGGCTTGTCCTCGTTGAGGAGCACCAGTACGACACGGCGGTTGGCATTGCGCGCCTCGGCGCTGTCGTTCGGACGCAGCGGACGGAACTCGCCATAGGCCACCACCGCGAGGCGGGCTGGATCCACGCCATTATCCGTCAGAAGGTGCACGACACTGGCCGCACGTCCGGCAGAAAGCTCCCAATTGGAGGCATACGCCACGGTGCGGATGGGGCGATCGTCCGTGTGGCCTTCGACGCGGATCAGCGATTTGAAGGGCTTCAGGGTGGTCGCGAGCTGAACGAGCACGGGTTGCGCCGTAGCAGAGAGGCTGGCCGCCCCACTCTGGAAGAGGATGTCGCTGCCGATCTCGATTTCGACCGAGTTCGCGTTGCGCGTGACCTTCACGAGCTTGGCGTCGATCAGCGGCGCCATCGCATGTTCAACGTCCTCCGCCACGCGCCGCAGGTCGCGCGTCCTCTCGTCCGCGCCTTCGACGACGGGCTTCTGATTGAGCAGCGCATGCGGCTGGTCCTGAAGCATGGAAGACTGGACGATGCTCATCTGCAGGTCGGCACCCGAACCGATCCGCGCCTGGCCGGCCTGCACCGGATCAAAGGTCGTGGAAGCCCCGCGGAACGCAGCGTTAAGCGAGTCGGACAACAGACGGTACTTGCCATCGTTGACCGAGGAAATCGCATACATCACGACAAAAAAGGCGAGCAGCAGCGTCACCAGGTCGCCATAGGGAATGGCCCAGGCTTCGTGGTTGGCATGCTCTTCGTGCTTGTGTCGGCGGGCCATGCAGGCCTCCCGTGCGCGTCAGTTCAGGTAACCGGTGAGCTTGGCTTCGATCGCGCGCGGGTTCTCGCCCTGCGCGATGGAGATCATGCCTTCGAGCAGCATCTCACGGACATGGGTCTGTGCGGCGATCACCGTCTTGAGCTTGTTGGCCACCGGCAGGAAGAGCAGGTTCGCCAGGCCGATGCCGTAGACGGTGGCGGTAAACGCCGCTGCGATGCCCTGGCCGAGCTTGCTCGGGTCGGCGAGATTCTGCATGACGGCCATGAGCCCCAGCACCGCGCCGATAATGCCGAGCGTGGGCGCATAGATGCCCATGCCCTCGAAAACCTTCGCGGCGCGCAGGTCCGCGGCTTCGCGCGAATCGAGCTCGACTTCGAGGATGTCGCGGATGGCATCAGGCTCGCCGCCATCGATCACGAGCTGAAGGCCCTTGCGCAGGAAAGGATCGGTTTCCTCGGCCAGCAGCGGCTCCAGCCCGAGCAGTCCCTGGCGCCGGGCACTCTGTGACCACTCGACGATCTTCTGGATCTGTTCTTCGGGCTTCAGCACCGGCGGGCGGAAGATCCACGGGAGAATGCCGAAGGCGTGCTTCATGACGCGCGCGGGCGTCTGGATCAGGATGGAAGCGAAGGTGCCGACGACGACGATCATGAACGCGGCCGAAGACAGCAGCGCGTGCAGCCCTGCGCCCTTCAGCACCGCGCCGACCAGCACGGCGAAGAGCGCGAGTGCGATGCCGATGAGGCTCAGGATATCCATGTCAGCGCGTCTTCCCGTCCAGCCAGCCATCAAGGCGGGCGCGCAGCCGGGCGAGCGCCTGGCCATGCAGCTGGCTGATGCGTGATTCGGTGACGTTCAGGACCGCACCGATTTCCTTCAGGTTGAGCTCGTCGTC
>CANGMU010000176.1 GCA_947454665.1 Pseudomonadota bacterium
GGTCGATGGCCAGGTCTCGATCATCAACACGATGACGAACTCGCGCATGGACCGCGACGGCGTGAAGGCGAAGTTCGACGTCTGGCCGGAACAGATCGTCGATTACCTCGCGCTGATCGGCGACAGCGCGGACAACATCCCCGGCATCGACAAGGTAGGCCCGAAGACCGCGGCCAAGTGGCTCGCGCAGTACCAGACGCTGGACGCGATCGTCGAACACGCCGCGGAGATCCCGGGCAAGGTCGGCGAGAACCTGCGCGCTGGCCTTACGACGCTCGCGCTGTCGCGCCAGCTGGCGACGATCCGCTGCGACGTGGAGCTGTCGCCCGAATCGCTGGACTTCACGCGTCGCGCGCCGGACACAGAGGCGCTGCGCACGATCTACACGCGCATGGAATTCCGCAGCTGGCTGCGCGCGCTGGATGGCGAGGGCCCTGCCGAAGCCGGCACCGGCGACGCCGCCACGCCGCGCGCACCACGCGTCGCAGCGCGTGAGGCCATCGTGGCCGCGCCAGCCAGCGACGACATCGATACCGTGCTCGGCGGTATCGGCCGCGATTACGAAACGATCACGACGACCGAACAGCTCGACCGTTGGCTGGCCGTACTGGCCGCCGCGCCGCTGTTCGCCTTCGACACCGAAACGACGAGCCTGGATTACCAGCTCGCACGCATCGTGGGCCTCTCCTTCTGTGCCGAGCCAGGCAAGGCGGCCTATCTCCCGCTCGCCCACACCTATGCCGGCGCACCGGACCAGCTGGACCGCGATGCCACGCTCGCGCACTTCAAGCCGCTGCTCGAAGACGCCAGCAAGCCCAAGCTCGGCCACCACCTGAAATACGATGCGCACGTGCTGGCGAACCACGGCATCCGCCTGGCCGGCATGGCCTTCGATTCGATGCTGGAATCCTATGTCTGGAACAGCGTCGCCTCGCGCCACGACATGGATTCGTTGGCCACCCGTTACCTGGGCATCACGACGATCAAGTACGAGGACGTGGCCGGCAAGGGCGCGAAGCAGATCGGCTTCGAGCAGGTTTCGATAGAAACCGCTGCCACCTATTCCGCCGAAGACGCCGACGTCACGCTGCGCCTGCATGCCACGCTGTGGCCGCGCCTCTGCAGCGAGCCCACCTTGAAGGCGCTGTACGAAGAGATCGAGCAGCCGCTGGTGCCGGTGCTCTTTGCGATGGAAGAGCGTGGCGTGCTCGTAGACGGCGCGTTGCTGCGCGCGCAGGGCGGCGAGATCGGCAAGCAACTGCTGGAACTGGCCGCCAAGGCCCATGCCGCGGCTGGCGGCGAGTTCAACCTCGATTCGCCCAAGCAGCTGCAGCAGATCCTCTTCGAACGACTGCAGATCCCGGTGCTGCGCAAGACGCCGACCGGACAGCCCTCGACGGCCGAAGACGTGCTGGAGGAACTCAGCGAAGAACACGAGCTGCCGCGCCTGATCCTCGAATACCGCGGCCTGGCCAAGCTGAAATCCACGTACACGGACAAGCTGCCTGAGCAGATCGACCTGCGCACGGGCCGCATCCACACCAGTTACCACCAGGCCGTCGCGGCCACGGGTCGTCTCTCATCGACGGACCCGAACCTGCAGAACATCCCGATCCGCACGGCCAATGGCCGTCGCATCCGCCAGGCCTTCATCGCGCCGCCGGGGCACGTGCTGATGGCCGCGGACTATTCGCAGATCGAGCTGCGCATCATGGCGCACCTCTCCGGTGACGAAGGCCTGCTGCGCGCCTTCGCCGAAGGCCGCGACATCCACCAGTCCACGGCTGCGGAAGTCTTTGGCGTGGCACTGGAGCAGGTGACGTCAGACCAGCGTCGCTCGGCGAAGGCGATCAACTTCGGCCTCATCTATGGCATGTCGGCCTTCGGCCTTGCTCGGCAGCTGGGCATCGCGCGCGGCGATGCACAGCGTTACGTCGACCTCTATTTCCAGCGCTATCCGGGCGTGAAGCGCTTCATGGACGACACGCGCGCGCAGGCCAAGGAGCGCGGTTACGTGGAAACCGTGCGCGGACGCCGGCTCTATCTGCCGGACATCCGCTCGCGCAACCGCCAGCAGCAGCAGTACGCCGAGCGCAGCGCCATCAACGCGCCGATGCAGGGCACGGCGGCCGACATCATCAAGCTCGCGATGATCCGCGTGGAAAAGGCGCTCGGCGAATCAGGCCTTCCGGCGCAGCTCATCATGCAGGTGCATGACGAACTGGTGCTCGAAGTGCGCGAGGATGCCGTGGACGCCGTCGAGGCGCTGGTGCGCGAACAGATGGTGGGGGCCGGCACGCTCAAGGTGCCCATGGCCGTCGAGATCGGTCGTGGCCCGAGCTGGGACGCCGCGCATTGACGCGGTGCACGCGCATGGCGGCCCCGGCTATCAAAAAAATATTTTCACGGGGGCTTGGAACTCCGCCCCGGCGGACTCATCCAATTCCCTGAGTGTGATGAACACTCCCCGCTTCCCTCCCTGAGCGGGTTAGCCCGGTACATCGAGACCTGTCCCGGGTTAGTCTGCCCCGGTGGTTAACAGCCACCGGGGCTATTTTATTTCAGCCCGCCGCGCACCAGCGTTTCAGCACGGCGCGCGCCTCATCCAGGCCGGTCTTCTTCAGCGACGACAGCAGGCTCACGCTCGCCTTGCCGGCCAGCTGCGCCTTCACGTCGCGCAGCACCTGCAGGCCCTGCCCACGGCTGAGCTTGTCGGACTTGCTGAGCAGCACATGCAGCCCTTCGGGCGGCAGGCCGGACCAGTCCAGCAGGGCCTCGTCCTCCGGCAGCAGTCCGCGGCGGATGTCCACCACGACCATGAGCCCCTTGAAGCAGGCCCGCGTCCGCAGTGAATCGATGAGCGGACCCCATTTCACTCGGATCTCGCCGGGCACCTTGGCGTGGCCATAGCCGGGCAGGTCGACCATCCGACGCCCGGGCAGCAGCTCGAAATAATTCAGCATCTGCGTGCGGCCCGGGGTCTTGCTGGTCCGGGCCAAGCCACCGTGGGACAGGATGGCGTTGATCGCACTGGATTTGCCGGCATTCGAGCGGCCGGCCATGGCGATATCGACCCCACTATCTGGGGGCAATTGGCTCGGAGCGGCGACGCTGAGCAGGAATTTGACGTTGGGAAACAGGCTCACGCGGTGACCACCGGTCCGTTACTGGGTCCGTAGTGTACAATCCCCGCGATTTTCAGCCCGATCTGGGAGCTTGGGGACCGATGACGATTCAGATGCCGACCGCGCTCCGCGCCGCCACGATTGCCGTTTCCCTGTCCGCGTTGGCCGCTTTTGCAGCGTCCGCCTTCGCGACGACCGCCGCACCGGTCAAAGGCAACGCCGAAGCAGGCGCCACCAAGGCCGCCACCTGTATGGCCTGCCATGGCCCGAACGGCAATGGCTCGATCAACCCGGAATGGCCCGCGCTGGCCGGCCAGGGCAGCGGCTATATCGCCGAACAGGTCGCTGCCGTGAAGGACGGCAAGCGCGCCGTTGCGCAGATGATGCCGATTGTCCAGGGCCTCAGCGCGCAGGACATGGCCGACATCGGCGTGTACTTCGCCAAGCAGACCCCGGTGGGCCGCGAAGCGGACGCCACCAACTGGGCCGCGGGCGAAAAGCTCTATCGCAACGGCGACCCGACGCGTGCCATCCCGGCCTGCATGTCCTGCCACGGCCCGGCGGCCAAGGGCAACCCGGCAGCGAACTACCCGGCGCTGCGTGCCCAGCATGCGGTCTACACGCTCAAGCAGCTGAACGACTACGCGGCCGATGCGCGCTACACCAAGGACGCGAAGGGCAAGTCGCAGGCGCCGGCCAACGCCGTGATGATGCAGACGATCTCCAGCCGCCTGACGGCAGACGAGCGCCGCAGCCTCGCCTCGTACATCCAGGGCATGCGCTGAGGCCAAAACACGGGGGACCGCCATGACGGCACATCGATGGCTGCTCGCGTCGGTCCTCCTGCCCGCTCTCGCCCTGTCGATCACGGCCTGCCACAAGCTGGCCGGCACGTCTGACTCTGCTTCGGCGCCTGCGATCCAGCAGGCCGCCACCCGCACCCAGGAATCCATCTCCGCCAGCGAACCGGGCGCCGACCGGGGCGATGTCTCGCTCGAGCGCATGGCCACGATGCCGGAATCGGCCCAGTTGCCGGCCGGTCGCTGGAAAGCGGGCGCGCACTACCAGCCCGTCGTCCCCGCGCAGCCCACCAGCGCGCCAGCCGGCCAGGTCGAGGTGATCGAGTTCTTCTGGTACGGCAGCCAGGCCTGCGCCCGGCTCGAACTGGCGCTCGCCGACTGGCAGGCGCGCAAGCCTCCGTACATCAAGTTCCTGCGCATCCCGGTGGTCTGGGGCCAGGGACCGCAGCGTGCGCACGCGCAGCTGTTCTACACGCTGGAAGCGCTCGGCAAGCTCGAGACCCTGCACGCGGCCGTCTTCGATGCAGTGCAGAAGGGCAACAACCCGCTGGTCGCGGAAAGTGAAGCGAAGACGCTGCAGCTGCAGCTGCAGTTCGCGAAGTCGCAAGGCATCGACGAGGCCGCGTTCCGCAAGGCCTATGACAGCCCTGCCGTGCTCTCGGCGATGCAGCGCGCGGACGAATTCACCCGCCGTTACGGCATCGATGCCGCCCCGCGCTTCGCGGTGAACGGCAAGTACCTGCTGGTCGGCGGCCAGGGCAGCAGCGCTGACAACGCGCTGCAGATCATCGACGATCTCGCCGCCTCGGAAAAGAAGCGCTGAGCGCGCTGCGGAGCTGACCCATGCTGTCCGTCTACACGCTCGCCCCCAACGGTTTGCGGCGCATCGAGCGCGTCGCAGCGGAGCCGATCCCCGAGGAAGCGATCTGGCTCGACCTGATGGAACCGACCGTCGATGAAGAGCGGCTCGTCGAGGCGCGCCTGGGCGTCGACGTCCCCACGCGCGAAGAGATGAGCGAGATCGAATCGTCGAACCGCCTGTACGAAGAAGACGGCGCGCTCTACCTGACGGCGACGATCGTCACCAAGCTGGACACCGAACTGCCGGTGAACGCACAGGTGACCTTCATCCTGCAGGGTTCGCGCATCGTCACGAACCGGTACACCGACCCGCTGCCTTTCCGACGCTACATCGCGTATGCAGACAACCATCCGGCGGCCTGCAACAGCGCCGCGGCGATCCTGACGGGCCTCA
>CANGMU010000177.1 GCA_947454665.1 Pseudomonadota bacterium
CGTCGCCTGCCATTTCGCCGCAGCGTCGATGAGCAGCGAATCGCCGAACACCCCCGTCGCATTCGTTCGCTCCAGGTAATAGCCGGACTGGCCGTTCAGGCTGGCCGTTACCGAAAACGTCGGGGTGAGCTGCTGGTCGATGCCCAGGGCGTAAAGCTGGTGCGGCACATGGTCGATCTCCTTGTCCTGAGAGACCAGCAGGGATGACTCGGCCTTCAGGATCTTCGAATTCTGGTATGACCACGACATCCACATTGCGCTGCCGTCCGTGATCCGCGCGTTGAGTTGCAGATCGATGCCTTGACGACGCGTGCGGCCGATGTTCTCCGAATCGTTGGAAGGGTCGTTGAGCTTGCGGCGTGCTTCGTTGCTGGCCACTTGTTCCCACAGCGTGGCCCGACCTTCCAGCCAGCGCGATGGCCGCAGCTTTGCGCCGAACTCCCAGCCTTCGTTTATCGACGGGGCGAGCGGCACCGTCTGGTTCACTGCATACGAGGCGGTACCGACCCCTACCTGGAAGCTGCGCCCCCAGTTGCCATAGAGACCGATGGCGTCGTTGATCGCGTAGACCGCGCTGAACTTCGGCTGGCTCACCGTTCCGTAGTCGTTGATGGCATAGCGGATGCCGTTGCGCAGGTTGAGATAGCTGCCACGCACGTCATCGATGCGGAAGGCCGGGATGAGCTTAAGTCGATCCGTAGGCTGCAGGGCGGCTTGGAGGTAACCGCCCAGGATGTCGAACCGGAACTGCTGGCTTCGCGTCTGAGCCTGCCTGGCGCGCAGGACGGTCGAATAGCGTTCGCTGACGTTGTCCTGCCATTCACCGGACAGACCGCCTTCCAAGGTCAGGTCGCCCACGGCGGTCCGGCCTGCACGCCAGGTCAGCGTGCTTTGCACGCCGGTCTGCTGCTCGTCCGTGTCACGCTCCTGCTGGGCCGTGGCGATCGAGAACCGCACGAATCGCTTGTCCTTCAGGTCGTTCAGGTAGGCGAGGTTGCTCCAGGTGAGTGCACCGAAGATCTGCTCTGCGCGCAGGCTGACTTGCGCGATCTGGCGACGGTCGCCGTCGCTGGCGTTGTGGATCGGCGATTGGCGCGCGTCCGAGCGGGACTGGGCGAACGTGAGATAGCCGGCCTCTTGTGCCCTCAGTTCCGCGAAACGGAGGCTGGCGCCGTAACGCGCACCGCCGTCGGTTGGCGCCCAGGTCCACTTGCCCGCAAGCGACGCACGGCTCGACGTGGAATGGTCACGGTAGCCATCCGACAGGGTGTACCCGACGGCGTAATTCTGTGCGAGGGCGCCGTGCTCCAAGCCAGCCGCCGCCTGCACGTCGGCCGTTCCGAAACTGCCGTAGCTTGCGCGGCCACGCAGGTATTCGCCGCCAGTGAGCGTCTGCAGGTTCGCGTTGCCCGCGATGTTGTGCAGTCCGTAGCGCGGATCGTTGGTGCCGCGTACGACTTCGATCGACTGCAGTTCCTGCGTCAGCACCATGTCGATGTAAGGCATGTTGCCGTCATTGCTGTTCGATGGCACGCCGTCGATGAGCAGCTTGATGGCATTGATCTCGCCTTCGCCGTTGAAACCGCGGAACGAGAATTTTCCGGAGGTGTTGCCCTGGTTGAACTGGGTCACCATCGTGCCTGGCACTTTGGCAAACAGTTGCCAGGCATCCGTGACGTTCTCGTCCAGCAGTCTGTCGCGGCCTACGACATCAACCGAACTGAGGATCGCGGTGGCGGGCAATGCGCCCACTCGTTGCGCGGTAACACGTACCTCGCCGAGTTGAAGTGAGGAATCAAGGACACTGTCCTCGGCGAGGACGGGGGCGGATACGGAAACACATAACGTCAGCGCGAATGCACGCTGCAAGGAAGCAGTACGGGACATGGAAAACTCCTGGTCGATGTCGACACGGCCGCTCCGTTCCGGAGACGGCCGATAAGGCGGCGATCAGACGAGGAGCGAAGGCGGCCCGCGCGGCAGCCGCGACGGGCTGGGCGGTATCGAGGAGTGGATGGGTGTGTCGGCCTGCGGCGCGCTGGACTCGGCGGCCGGCATGTCGGCGGACAGGGTGAGCGCAAAGGCCAGGGCCAGCAGCGGGAGCCCGGCCGGGCAGGCGCCCTGATGGCCAGTCGGCCCGTCGCTGCCCGGGGGCGCATGGTCTTCGTTGCCCGCGTCCGCAGGCGCGGCCAGCGTCAGGCCCGAACACATCTTCAGGCTGAGGTCGCCCCGGTCGGTGTCCAGCATGTACCCCGCCGGCACGAAGGCGCGCAGGACCAGGCAGCCGAGCAGGAGCGCGGACAGCCATTGATGCCGGTGCAGCAATCGGGCGAGGCGAGTCATGACGGCGGCGATACTACCGGCTGGCTGCGCTCAGGTCATCAGGGTCTTCTCCCGGTCGTTCTGTTACAAACTGACCTGATGAAGATCAACGTCGATGCATTCCGCGTCCGCGAAGGCGTGAAGGTCAGGCTGCCCAGATGGAAGACGCGGATCACGCCTCTGTATCGCAGCGAATCCGAGGCCGGTGCCTTGCTTGCCGAACAGGTGAACATCACCAGCAAGCTGCAGAACGTGCTCTATGCGGCGAACCGGCATGCGCTGTTGCTCGTTTTCCAGGCCATGGATGCGGCCGGCAAGGATGGCGTCATCAAGCACGTGATGTCCGGGGTGAATCCTGCCGGCTGTGAAGTCACCAGTTTCAAGCAGCCGAGCCAGGATGAACTCGATCACGATTTCCTCTGGCGCACGACAAGATCCCTGCCGCGACGCGGGCAGATCGGCATCTTCAACCGGTCCTATTACGAGGAGGTGCTGGTCGTCCGCGTGCATCCGGAGTTGCTGCTGAAGCAAAAGCTCCCGATGCCGCTCCCCTCCGGCAAGCGGATCTGGGAACAGCGCTATGAATCGATCCGGAATTTCGAGGCGCATGCCGCGCGCAATGGCACGCATGTCGTGAAGTTCTTCCTGCATGTCTCGAAGGAGGAGCAGCGGCGCCGGTTCCTGGACCGCATCGAGCGACCGGAAAAAAACTGGAAGTTCGACCATGGCGACATCGCGGAGCGCGCGCATTGGGACGCTTACATGACCGCTTACGAGAACTGCCTGTCCGCGACGAGCACGGAAGACGCGCCCTGGTACGTCATCCCCGCGGATGACAAGCGGACTGCCCGCATCCTGGTGTCCCGCGTCGTCAACCAGACGCTCGAATCAATGAAACTGTCCTATCCGGCACCCGGTCCCGAACACCTGGCCGAGCTTGAGCAGGCTCGGCGCCAGCTCGAGGAAGAAGGCCTGCAGCCGGTCGTCAGCGGTCGCGGATCGGGAAAAGCCAAAGTGCCAGGAGCCAGCAAACGGCGATGATCGCGAGGAAACCCGCCCAAGCGCCCGCACCGCTGCCCAGCACGAGAATCCATAGCTGAGGCGTTACGAAGGTTGTCAGTGCCGCGATCTGGCTCAGGAGACCTGCAGCCGCTGCGCCTTGCGTGGGGTTCGAGATCACGCGCGGCAGGGAAGACGTGACGATGGCCGTTGCCGCGCCGGATACGAAGAGCCAGACCACCAGTGCCGTGAACATCAGGCTCGTGCCATGGCCCGGCATGAAGATGCCCAATGCGGAGATGCCGGCCAACATGGCGAGGCCGCGGAAGATCTTCTGGGGCTCGATACCGCGGCCCAGCAGCGTCGCCGTCGCGAGGCCGCCGAGGATCATCGTGAAATTCAGCGTGGCATAGAGCGAGGCTGCACCAGCCACCGTGCCCCCATGCCGAGCCGCGTACCAGGTCGGGAACACCGTATTCAGGCCCAGGCCCATCACGACCAGCACTGCGAAGCTGAGGGCGATGCGCAAGGGGCCCGGCTGTGCATAAGCCGACAGCAGGCTGGGTACCTCGCGTGCCGGACCGCCGCGCGGCGACGCCGGAAGCATCAGGCCGGCCACGGCAAGCACGGCAAACAGTGCACCCTGTGCCGCATAGGCAGACCGCCAGTCCTCGCCGCCTGCGAAATGGCTGCCGATCAGCATGCCCAGCGAAATGCCGACCGGCGTGTAGGTCGACCAGAAGGCCATGGCCTTGCCACGTCGCTCGTTGCTTGTCGTCGCCATGACGAGTGCAGGGGCGGAGGAATAGACCCCCGCGAGCACGAAACCCTCGAGCAGTCTGATGCCCTGGAATGCGGCCAGTGAACTTGCCTGCCAGGCCATCGCATTGGCGAGCGCGCCGGCAAGGGCCGAGGCGATGAGCACGGTGCGGGCGCCGATACGGTCTGCGATGGAGCCGCTGACCGTCGCAAACAGGGCAGGCGGGATCGAGAGCATGGCCATCAAGAGGCCGAACTGTGCCGGGCTTGCGCCGAGGTGCTGCGCGAAATCGCCCTGCAGGGGGATCACCTTGCTGAGCGAGGCCGAGCCCAGCACGCCGTAGAGGTAGATCAGGAGGATGGAACCCCAGCTGCCGGCCTTCACAGGCAGCCCTGCGTAAGGGCCCAGAGTGCGCGGTTGGCCGCTTCCAGGTCCTTGGCGCTGATGCCGTCGATCAAATGCACGATGAAATCGCTGATCGGCTTGCGCACGGTCTTGTAACGACGCCGTCCGGCCGGGGTCAGCGAAAAGACCGGGCTTCGTCGGTCTGTTTCGTCCTCTCGGCGACGCACCAGACCCCGCGCTTCCAGCGATCGCGTGGCGCGGCTGATTTCAGCGCGGTCCACGGCTGCGCCGTCGGCGAGCGAGCGGACCGTGCCCGTCGGGACCAGGCCCAGCTGCGACATGACGCGCCACTCCGGCAGTGAAAGGTCGCTGTGCGCGGCCAGCAGCTTCAGGATGGCGCGGTCGAAATGCTTGGCGGCCAGCACGATGCGGTATCCGAAATAAGACCGGCCGCCGATGTCATAGAACGGCAGCAGCCGCTCGGCATCGGCCGCGGGCCGGGCCGGCAGCGGTCGGGAGGGAGCTTTTTTCTTGTTCATGGCGCTGCGCAGGACGGGTTTGCCGACATCCTCGCAGGCCGGTGCGAGGTTGACAAATGCGGGGTGATCCGTGAGTTTTCAATGAAACGACACGCGGTGTTCCGGATTCCCGGCCAGCCGCACAGAGGGGTTTCATGTTGCAGAGTTCAGGGCCGCGGCGCATTCCTGTCAGGGATCCGCGCACGGGGCGGGTGGAGTTCGATCTCGAAGTGGC
>CANGMU010000178.1 GCA_947454665.1 Pseudomonadota bacterium
AGCGAATATCGCTATCGCAACGCCGTCGTGCCGCGCAACGCGCTGTTCGTGACGATCAGCCAGTCCGGCGAGACCGCCGACACGCTGGCCGCGCTGCGGCTGGCGAAGCAGGGCGGATACCTCGCCACGCTGGCCATCTGCAACGTGCCGGAAAGCTCGCTGGTCCGTGAGTCGGATCTCGTCATGCTGACGCGCGCCGGTCCCGAGATCGGTGTGGCCTCGACCAAGGCCTTCACGACACAGATCACCGCGCTGTCGCTGCTCGTGATCGCGCTGGCCAAGAGCCACGGTTCGGATGCGGAACGCGAGCGCATGCTGGTGCAGCGACTCATCGAGCTGCCCGGCATCATCGAAAAGACCCTGGTGCTGGATCCGATCATCCAGGAACTCGCCAAGCGCTTCGTGGACAAGCACCACGCGCTGTTCCTCGGACGTGGCGCGCTGCACCCGATCGCGATGGAAGGCGCGCTGAAGCTGAAGGAAATCTCGTACATCCACGCCGAGGCCTATGCGGCCGGCGAGCTGAAGCACGGCCCGCTCGCGCTCGTCGACGAAGACATGCCCGTCATCGCCGTCGCGCCGAACAACGACCTGCTCGAGAAGCTGAAGTCGAACCTCATGGAAGTGCGCGCGCGTGGCGGCGAGCTCTATGTGTTCGCGGATCCGGAGGCCGGCATCGAGCCCTCGGAGGGCGTGCACGTCATCCACCTGCCGAAGCACGTCAGCTATTTCCAGGCGCCGGTTGTCTACACGATCCCGCTGCAGCTGCTGTCCTATCACGTGGCCATCCTGCGCGGCACGGACGTGGACCAGCCCCGCAATCTCGCGAAGAGCGTCACGGTGGAATAGTTTTGCTAGGGGGTACGGACGGTGAATGTCCGCCCCCGTTCTCGCCCCACTACGACCCTGTCGTGTTCCTGGGCGATGCCGAGCTCAATCCAGGCTGCGTCAGCTTCACTGCGCTACTGCGTACCCAGCGCGAATCGATGCGGCATTAGGTCCGAACGGGCCCGCTTGATCAGAACAAAAGCGGGACGTTCTCTGCGTCCCGCACCCACCACCAACGCTTACTTCGTATCCACCGGCGCGCTGGACCAGACCTTCTCGCCCGTCTCGGCACGGACCACGGATGATCCGTTGACCGTTCGCGTGCCGTTGCGTGCGCCATAGCCGGTGACCGTCAGCTTGTCGCCCGGCTTGACGGTCTTCGGCGACATTCCGGAACGCACCAGGCCGGCGACGCCGAGCAGCTCCACGGACCACTCCACGGTCTGGCCCTGGGCATCGGTTTCCGTCAGGTGCAGCCACGCATGCGGGTTCGTCCACTCGATCGTCTTGACGGTACCGGTCAGTGTGACGGGCTTGCCGACATCGAACTCGGCTGAAAACGAATGATGGGACGAGGCCTGGGTGGCGACGAAAAGCGCCAGGAGGCTGGTGGCGAAGGCCAGGGTCTTGCGCATGGGCTTTCTCCGGTCAGGTACGGAAAGTCTTGTTTTGAAGGCAATCAATTTTATAGTACGTCACGAAAAAGAACGGCGGGGGGCGATATGGCTTTGAGACTCACGACCTTCATGCTGCTGCTGGTTGCGACCAGCGCACAGGCGCAGTGGTTTGACTGGGCAACGCCCCGGGCGCCGCGCACGGCCGATGGCCGCGCTGCGATGACCGCCCCGGCGCCGCGACTGCCGGGTGGCAGGATGGACATGTCGGGGGTCTGGGTGCCCAAGGATGCGAGGGGCACCTTGTTCGAACCCAGCAAGATCCAGGCTTGGGCGCTTGCCGCGATGCGCAAGCAGGAAGACTCGTTCTACAAGAACGACCCGCGCTTCCATTGTCTGCCTGCGGGCCCGAGCTCCTACCCGGCGGGCCCGTCCGTCGGGGGTCAGCGGCGGATCGTGCAGCACGCCGATTACATCGCCATCCTCAATCCCGACATGACCTACCGGCAGGTCTTCATGGATGGCCGCAAGCTCGAAGACGAGCCCCTGCTGCCCACGTGGATGGGCTATTCCGCGGGCCACTTCGTCGGTGATGTGCTGGTGATCGAGAGCAATGGCTACAACGACAAGACCTGGCTGACCCGCGAAGGCTTGCCCCACACCGACAAGCTGCGCATCACCGAGCGCTATACGCGCAAGGACTTCGGCCATATCACGCTCGAAGTCACCTACGACGATCCCGGCACGTTCACCGAGCCCGTGCAAGCAACCATCGACATGGTGAATGAGCCGGACAACGGCCTGCTGGAGATCATCTGCAACGAATCCGAGACGGGACAGAAGCACTACAGCGGGGAGCTTTCGCAGGCTGACGCGGGCGCACCGAAGGTGGCGCCGGAAACGCTGCAGAAGTATGTCGGCACCTACAAGGGCAACTGGCTGCGCAGCCCGATCACGACGGTCTTCACGGTGAGGGACGGCGCGCTGGTCCTGACCCGGACGCCTCGCTATTCCGATACCGGCGGCAACACGGACTCCGCGGAGTATCGGCTGGTTCCGCGGTCGGATACGGCCTTCGACTGCAGCTGTGGCCTCGGTTTCACGTTCAAGCTGGGCGCCGATGGACGGGCCAGCGAGGTGTCAGAGGTCCACGTGTCCGGTGCCTGGCCGTTCAAGCGCGTGCCTTGATCCGCCAGACATGAAGCCGGCTGCCGCGCGCGTCATCGACGTCGATGACGCGGTCCGCGGGCACGCCGGGGACGATGAAGCTGTTGCTCACCAGCAGCGCGCCGGCCTTCATCTCGCGGCTGGCCTTGTCCCACAGGGCCGGCATCGGCACGGGCGACAGGAACACATAGACGACATCCGCGTCGGTGATGTCCACGTTCCAGAGGCTTGCCCGTTGCAGTTGGGCGTTGGGTAATCCGGAGACACGCGCCCGGCACCAACCCAGCAAGGCAGGCAGCGGTGCCAGCTCCACGCCGAGGAAGTGGCCATCCGGCCGCGCACGTGCGAGCGACAGCACCACGCCCCCCAGCCCGCAGCCCAGGTCGATGAATGACAGTCGGCGTCCATCAGGCATCGCCTGTGTGTCCGGCAACAACTCAAGCAGCGCTGCGCGCACTTTGGGGCCTGCAAGGTAAAGCGGCACGCGCGTGCTGAACGTGCTCCAGTACACGAGCAGCAGAATCGCGAACAAGGCCAGATACCAGGCAGCACCGAGCTCGAGCGCGAGCAGCTGCACGAACAGCAGGGGCAGCAGCACGAGGAAGGCCGACCACCAGCGCTCGAGCCCCAGACCCCGACCGAGCAGCGCTGAGCACGCACCCACCCAAGTCGCCAGCACCCAGCCGGGCAGCGTGGCGATGACGTCCTGCGCAGCAGGCAAGACCCACGTGAGCCCGCGCAGGAGACCCACCGCGACCACGAGGCCGGCCAGCAGGGCCAGCAGGGCACGCAGGATTGGGGGGCAGCGTAGCAACACGCTCAGGGCCGTTCGACTCGCAAGCCGGTGCGCTTCGCGACCTTGATGAATGCCATGTCGAAAGTCTTCAGCGCACCGTGCGCCTTGCTCAAGGCCAGGTGGAAGGCATCGGCAAAGTCGAGGCCGGCCTCGTGCCAGTCGATGACCTGCGCGACGAGCGCTGCGTCGGTGACGCTCACGTTGCGCAGCCCGCAGAGGCGGCGAAGCGCCAAGCAGACGTCCAGTGGCTTGAGGTCGAAGGCTGCCCGCAGCACCCATTCGGTCTCCAGCAGCACGGTGTCCGGGATGAAGATGTCCTCGGTCGCGAAGAGCTTCTGGCTGGCCTTGCCTTGTGCGTCGTCGTCGCGGACCAGCAAGCGCACCAGGACGTTGGTATCAACGGCGATCACGCCACGTCCTCCGGATGTCACGGTTCAAGGCAGCCGCGATTTCCGCGTCGGATTTCGGCTTGACCTTCTTCTTGAGCATACCGGAAACATCCGACAGCACAGTGGGTGGGAAGGGAGCGTTCGCCTTCAGCATGAGGCCTTCGGCGGTCGCCACCCATGTCAGTTCAAGGCCGGGCTGCCAGTGCAGCGCATCGCGCAGGGCCTTCGGGATGACGACCTGGCCTTTGCTGGAGAGTTTGGTGGTGTCCATGGCGTCGGGCAGCGCAGGGTAAGACAACGGTAAGACCACGCTACGGCCAATGGCAGGGGAAGTCAAAGTCGGCTCCGGAGTGGAACGGGAATTGGCCGAACCTACAGGCGGTGGCTGCTGACTTGCCTGACAGAGCCGGGATTTCTGGTGGAAGACGCCAGCTAGACGCCTATCTCGCCAGGCCGGCTACCCGAACAATGGCGCTCCGTCTGCCCCGAGCGGCAGGGAATTTTCGGAACTTCATCATGAGATACAATGTATCGCATTCAGAACTCCCGAGGATCTGCCATGGCAGCCACTTCCATGATCCACGTCCGCGTGGACGACGACATCAAGGCGCAGGCCACCGAAACGCTCGCGTCCATGGGTTTGACGGTTTCGGATGCCGTCCGCGTGTTCCTGACGCGCGTCGTGGCCGAAAAGCAGATGCCCTTTGCCGTGAAAGTGCCGAACCTCGCCAGCCAAGAAGCGATCACCGAAACAGAAGAAATCATCAAGAGCCGAAAGTTCCGCTTCTCCAGGGCTGCGGAACTTTTCCATGAGCTCGAAAAGGGCGCCGGAAAGTAAGCGGGCAAGCCTTCCGAGGTCTTCCGACTTCACAAAGCAATTCTTGAAGGATTGGCATCGACTCGCGCGTTCAGGTCGGTACGACCTGAACCGACTCAAGGAGGTCATGCTTCTGCTTCTCGGGAACAACGGCCCGCTGCCAGCCGAGTGGCGGGATCACGCCTTGAGCGGAAACTGGATGGGCTTTCGTGAATGCCACGTGGGCGGCGACTTTCTGCTGATCTACCGGCTGGACGAATCAGACAAGACGAGTCTCGTGGTCTTCGTCCGAGCGGGAACACACTCGGACCTTTTTTCTTAGCGGGTCTCGCAGGTACTCAGCGAACGACGGACGCGACGATCCCGTCGTACGTGTTCGCGCCGGGGCGGATGCGCTGCCCGCGGTAATAGATCTCGACGGCATCCTCGTTGGACACCTCGACCTCGAACGGGGGCTCGCCCACGACACGTCGGCCCACGTCAGGACGCTGCAGTCCGTTGAGCAGCACGGTGCCGTAGACGTCCTTCGCGCGGATGGTCACGTCGCGCGTCACCACCAGGAAG
>CANGMU010000179.1 GCA_947454665.1 Pseudomonadota bacterium
AATCCGCGATCGAGATCGCCTCGCCGTGCGTGATCAGGAAACCGTGGAAGTGGCCGGCCTTCGGCGTCCAGGTGCGCACGCGCGTGCCGGCACCGGGCTGCATCAGGTAGATGGCAGAGCCACAACCGAAGTCGTGGCGCTTGCCGTCACGCGGGAAGTTCTTCTCGTGCGAGCCCCAACCGAGCTCGGCCGGCTGCTGGCCTTCCGACACGAAGCCGTCGACCGACCAGGTGTTCACGAATTCGTTGGGACGCTTGGGCACGTCCGTGAGCTGGGAATCGCGCTCCGCAATATGCACGACCTTGATGCCGAGCTGGCGGGCAAGCTGTGCCCAGCCTTCGCGCGTGGTCGGCTCCGTCACCGCCACGCCGGTGTCGGCGGCGATGTTGAGCAGCGCCTGCTTCACGAAATGCGAGACCAGGCCGGGGTTCGCACCGTGCGTCACGACGGCCGTCGGCGCGCGCGCGTTGTCCTTGCGCAGCGCCAGCGCCTCTTCGCGCAGGGCGTAGTTCGTGCGGCGTGCAGCCGGGATGCCCGGGTCGGTGTAACCACCGGCCCAGGGCTCGATGCAGGTATCGAGGTACATCGCGCCTTTTTCCCAGCAGAACTTGATCAGCGCGAGGCTGGAGACGTCGACGGAGAGGTTCAGGAGGAAATCGCCACGGCCGACCAGCGGTTCGAGCACGCGACGGAAATTCTCGCGCACAAGGGGTTCCTTGAAGAACTTCACGCCGAATTCGCGGGCGCAGTCGAGACCGGCGTCATCCGCCGTGACGACCGTGATGCGGTCCTTGCTGACGCCGATGTGGCGCAGGATCAGCGGCAGGACGCCCTGCCCGATGCTGCCGAAACCGACGATGAGGATGCGACCGGGGAAATCTACGTGAACCTTGTGCGTCATGATATTGCTCTAAAGCCTCCAGATACGTGGGGGTGGGTGTCAGGAACGGGGGCACTCGCCCCAGTGGGGCGGCCAGGTCTTGGCGAATCCGGGCAGCGATTCGACGCGCTGCATCCATTTCGCGAGCGAAGGATAGTGGACTTCGGCCGGCAGGAAACGCGCGGAAAGCTCCTGGGCGGACGGTTCCGAGAGGCTGCGGTGCAGCAGGCGGATGAAGGGATAGATCGCAATGTCGGCGGCGGAGACCGCCTCGCCGACGATCCAGTCGGACTTCGCCAGGCGCGCCTCGATCGTGCGCGCCTCGTTGGCCACGTGGTGCATGGCCTGCGTCAGCTCCTCGTCGAGACGTGGCCGGCGACCGTACAGCAGCGCGTCGACGATGAGCATCAGGGCCGATTCGTTATAGGCCTGGAATTCGTTGATGACGCGCATGATGACCGCAGCCTCTTCGGGCGAGCGGCCGAAGAGCGGCTGGTCCGGGTATTTGAGGTCGAGGTAATACAGTACCGCAAGCGATTCGAAGACCACGTAATCGCCATCTTTCACCACCGGCAGGCGCCCACGCGGGTTCATCGCCAGCATCTGTGGCGCCTTGTGCTCCTGCAGCTCGAGGTGGAGCCGGTGGCTGGTGTAGGGCAGTCGCTTGAGCTCGAGCGCAAGCAACACGCGCCACGAGTACGGACTGCCGCTACCCCAATAAACGTCGATGGTCATGGTCCTGTCGCATTACCGACGAATTGTAGCGATGATTGAGACAAGCCGGTGACCGGCGGAGACCCCTGATCCATGCGTGATTCCTGCCTGATCCCGGCAAATGGGCTGTCTGCCCGTCTGGGCGATGCGCGACTGGCGATCGTCGATTGCCGTTTCGAACTGGGAAACCCTGGCCAGGGCCGACGTCTTTACGACGCCGGGCATATCCCTGGCGCCCTGTTTGCCTCGATGGACGACGATCTGGCCGGGCCTGTGTTACCCGCGACCGGCCGTCATCCGCTGCCGGCGCCCGAGGATTTTTCCCGTGCACTCGCGGGCTGGGGTATCGAGACGCACACGCCCGTGGTCGCCTATGACCAGGGCCACGGTGCGGGCGCTGCACGCCTCTGGTGGCTGTTGCGCGCCATCGGTCACACAGCGCCGGTGCAGGTCCTCGATGGGGGCATCGCCGCCTGGACGGCCGCAGGGCTGCCCCTTTCGACCGAGGGCACGCAGCGCGCAGCGACGCAGGTCACGCCCAGGCCTTTCGCAGGCTGGCTGACGGCGGCACAGGTCGCCGAGGGACTGGACGCCGGATCGATCCAGCTGGTGGACGCACGCGGCGCCGACCGCTTCGCCGGACAAAACGAGACGATCGACCCGGTCGCGGGCCATGTGCCCGGCGCCCTGAACCGGCCCTTCCTCCAGAACCTGGGGCCCGATGGCTGCTTCAAGCGGGCCGAGGTCTTGCGGCACGAGTGGTCGGCGCTGCTCGGCCATGAAGAGGGTTCGCAGGTGGTGGCGATGTGTGGTTCGGGCATCACGGCCTGCCAGAACCTGCTGGCCCTGGAGGTCGCAGGCCTTGCCGGTGGCCGGCTGTACGCCGGTTCCTGGAGCGAATGGATCCGGGATCCGTCGCGTCCGGTGGCCCCATGAGCACGAATTGGAGCGTCGAGGATTCGCTGGAGCTCTACCAGGTGCCTGCCTGGGGCAAGGGTTATTTCTCGATCAACGCTGCAGGCCATGTGGTGGTCCGCCCGGATCCGGCGGTGGACCGCGAGATCGACCTGCACGAAGTGGTGCAGGGTCTGTCCGCGCGCGACCTGCGTACCCCGGTCGTCGTGCGTTTCTCGGACATCCTCGCGCACCGGCTTCGTCACCTGCACGACGCTTTCGCGCAGGCGATTGCCGAGAACGACTACCGCAACCGCTATGCCGCGGTGTTCCCCATCAAGGTGAACCAGCAACGGCTGGTGGTCGAGGAAGTCTTCCGTTACGGCGAAGAATTCGGGTTCGGCCTGGAAGTAGGCTCCAAGCCGGAACTGCTGGCCGTGATGGCGATGACCGAGGGTTCCCACGACCGCCTCATCATCTGCAACGGCTTCAAGGATTCCAGCTACATCGAGGCCGTGATCCTCGCGACCAAGCTCGGCCGCACGATCATTCCCGTGGTCGAGAATTTCTCGGAGCTGGCACTGATCCTCAGGCACGCGGAAGCCTACGACGTGCGGCCCCGCATCGGCGTGCGCGTGAAGCTGGCGAGCGAAGGCTCAGGTCGCTGGCGTGATTCGGCCGGCGAGAAGAGCAAGTTCGGTCTCTTCATCTCGGAAATCCTCGAGCTGGTGGACGTGCTGCGCGGACGCGGGATGCTCGACTGCCTGCAACTCGTGCACTGCCATCCAGGCAGCCAGCTGCAGGACATCCGCCGCGTGAAGGACGCCATCAGCGAACTGGCGCATGTCTATGCGGAGCTGCGGCTGCTTGGCGCGGGCCTTGAATACATCGACGTGGGCGGCGGACTCGGCGTGGACTACGATGGCAGCGGGACAAACTTCCCCTCGTCGATGAACTACACGCTGAACGAATACGCGAACGACGTCGTGTACCGCATCGCCAGCGTCTGCAACGCACGCAACGTGCCGCAGCCCATGATCGTCAGCGAATCAGGCCGCGCGATCGCCGCACACCACAGCGTACTGATCTTCGACGTCCTGGGCTCCTCCGCGCTGGACGGCTTCCAGGTCACCGGCCGGGAAGCCGAGGAACCGGGCAGCGCCCAGGCCTTGCCGCAACCCGTGAAGGACCTGTTCGATGCCTGGCGGTCGGTGAACCCCCGACGCCTCGTGGAGTGCTACCACGACGCGGTGACGGCCCGCGACCAGGTGCTGCAGATGTTCAAGCTGGGTCTGCTGTCGCTGGAATCGCGCGGCCTCGCCGAGCGCCTCTACTGGGCCACCTGCACCAAGGTGCGCGATGCGGCGCGCAAGCTCGACGAGGTACCCGAGGAACTGGAAGACCTCGAGGACGCCTTGTCCGATACCTATTTCTGCAACTTCTCTGTCTTCCAGTCGCTGCCTGACAGCTGGGCCATCGACCAGTTGTTCCCGATCCTGCCGATCCACCGGCTCGACGAGGCACCCTCGCGCCATGCCGTGCTGGCGGACATCACCTGCGACTCGGATGGCAAGATCGACCACTTCGTCAGCCACCGCGATGTGAAGCGCACGCTCGAGGTACATCCGTTGAAGGACGGCGAGGATTATTTCCTGGCGGCCTTTCTGGTCGGTGCCTACCAGGAGACGCTGGGCGACCTGCACAACCTGTTCGGCGACACGCACGTGGTGCACATCCGGCTGCTCGACGAGGGCGGCTGGTGGATCGAGGAGATCGTGAAGGGCGACACCGCGAACAAGGTGCTCGCCTACATGGAATACGACGTCGAGGAGCTTTATCCGGCGCTGGCCCGCGACTGCGAGCGTGCGGTGCGGGAGGGGCGCATGTCGGTGGCTGAAAGCCAGTCGCTCAAGCGCTTCTACGAGGGAGAACTCGACGGCTATGCCTACCTCGAACCCTGAGGTCGCCGTCCTGCAACGGTTGCGCTAGCATCGGACGCAGCATGACGCGGCACGCTCGACAGCTACTGCCTCTCTTCCTCGCCGCCGGCCTGCTGGCCGCCTGCGCGGCGCAGCCGTCGCGCGTGCAAACAGCCGCGGCGCTGGACGCCGCGATCGCCGATCCCGCCCGCCCCGAAACCGACCGCGCACGCGACATCTGGCGTCACCCGCGTCAGACGTTGCTGTTCTTCGGCGTACGGCCCGACGTCGCCGTGGCCGAAATCGCACCTGGCGGTGCCGGTTGGTATACGCAGATCCTCGCGCCGCTGCTGCGCCAGCACGGCCGCTTCGTTGCCGCTGTTCCGCCCGTGGTGGTCGGCAACGCCTACAGCGAACGCGAGGCCAAGGCCTTTCAGGACCTGCTCGCCAGCGATCCATCGCGTTTCGATCGCGTAGAGGTCGCGCTGTTCACGCCCGGTGGCGCGACGCCGTTCGTCGCGCCGGGCTCCCTCGACGTCGTGCTGACCTTTCGCAACGTGCACAACTGGATGGCACGCGGCCAGGCGGAAGCAGCCTTTGCGGATTTCTACCGCGCGCTGAAGCCGGGCGGCGTGCTGGGCGTGGTCGAACACCGGGGCAACGCACTGGTGCCACAGGACCCG
>CANGMU010000180.1 GCA_947454665.1 Pseudomonadota bacterium
GTCCGGCCCTGCTGCCAGCGCGCGTGGACCGCTGTCCGGTGTCGGCACGGGGAACTCGGTGATGACACCAGCCGTCGTGATGCGGCCGATCTTGTTGCCCGTGAATTCACCGAACCAGATATTGCCGTCGGCACCCAGCGCAATCGCACGCGGATGGCTGTCCGGCGTCGGGATGTCGAACTCGGCGATCGCGCCAGAGGGTGTGATGCGGCCGATGCGGTTGCCATCGTGTTCCGAGAACCAGAGATTGCCATCGCTGCCACGCGAGAGGATACGCGGGCCGCTGCCCGGCTTCGGCAACGCGAACTCGGCGAGCTCGCCGCCATCGGCGGTCATGCGCCCGATGCGGTTGCCGCTGCTCTCGGTGAACCAGACCTTGCCGTCAGTCGCGACGACGATCGTGGTCGGCCCGCTATTCGGCTGCGGCAGGGCCACGCCCTGCTCAGCCCCCACCGCCTGCCACGCGGCGCCCAAGGCCAAGACATACGCCGCGATCCGGACTGTGTTCTTCACGCCCCACTCCAATCGTTGTTCTTGTCAGTCATTCGGGAACCATACGCTATCCTCTGCGGCCACTGGACTGCCACGGCAGTCGCCGCCAAGGACGTGGATGCTCCGTCGATCGTCACTCGCAGCCCTCGCCTGCCTCGCCCTGGCCACCGCGCTGGCTGCGCCGGCTCAGGCCGCGTGCACGCGTGCGTCGTTGATGAGCGCGGTGGACCGTTATCTCGCTGCGCAAGGCATGGGCGACCCCGACTCGCTGCCGCTCGCGCCGACGGCGACGTACTTCGAACAGAACCAGCCCGCCGATCTGCGCAAGGGGATCCTCACGCAGCTGCTGAAGGTGGACTACCACCACACGCTCGTCGACGTGAAGCAGTGCGAGAGCTTCACGGAAGTGGCCGTCACGAACCCCGCCCACCCCTACGTGATCGGCACGCACCTGAAGGTGGACGATGACGTCATCACCTCCGTCAGCTCACTGGTCACCGATGCGGATGACTGGCTGTTCAGCGCCAGCAATTTCATGAAGCACGCGATCCAGGAGGACTGGAACGTGCTCGACCGCGAGCACCGCCGCAGCCGCGAGGACATGATCGCGGTGGCGAACGCGTACCTCGATTACTTCAGCGACAAGACCGTGCAGGTGCCCTGGGGCCTGCCCTGCCGAAGGCTCGAAGGCGGGCTCGTCACCGGCAAGGGCAGCGATACCGACAGCTGCAACGTGGACGTGCCCGATGGCGTGCCCATCGTGGACCGGCGCTTCGTCGTGGACGAATCCCGCGGCTCGCTCGCGGCGCTGGTGAGCTTCGGCCAGAACAGGCTGCCCGATGCCCACCTGTTCCGCATCATCGACGGGAAGATCCGGGCAATCCACACCCTCACGGTGTGCAAGACCTTTAACTGCGGATTTCCGGTGCCGGAGGCGCTGAAATAGCAGGCCGGCAATTCAGCCGGACTAGCCGGCTGCCCGCTTGCCTTTCACGTGCCGGGCAAAGCTGTCCAGGATGGCCTGCCAGCCCGCGCGCTGCTGATCTTCGGGATGAATGTCCTCCGCGTCGAAGCTGATGCGGACGATGACACCGTCGGCGCCGTCCTGGAACCCGACGCTCGCCGCGCGTCCACCAAATTCGTACTCGATGGTCTGATGAGGCACAACGCGGGTGTATTCGCCGGCGAAGTCGAAGCCGAAGGAGCCATCCTTGGCCTCCATGCGTGAGGAGAAGTGACCGCCCGGCCGAAGGTCCACGGTGGCCGCCGTCGTGTGCCAGTCCGGTGACGCCGCATTCCAGACCATGATGTCCTCGGGCGTCGTGTACGCCTTCCAGACCTCATGGATCGGCGCCTGCACGACCGTCGAAACAACAATCTTCATTAACGCTCCTTGCGCGAAGGGCGGAGGGACGCGGCGCATTCAGCGACCACGATCACAGCATCGCCCCCAACTGCTCCTCCCAGAACACCCGCGTTGCACGGAACGGATCCGGCTTCGCAGCGCTGTTCACATCGAACAGCATCGTGTCGCGACGCGCCGTCATGTACCGGCCCCACGGCAACGACCGCGTCGACGGATCACCGGTCTCCGCGAACGCCACCCAGGCCTCGCTCATCGCCTTCGCCACACGCACGGCATCCGCGCCGCCACCGGTGTAAGGCTTCCAGCGCTCGCCGTCGGCGATGTTGAAGATCAGCGGCAGGTCGATGGAATGCGGTGAACGCAGCATCCCGCCGAACACGGGCGTATTCCAGGTCAACTCATAAAGCCATGCCGGTGCGCCCTGCTTCGCCGCGTGGCGCTGCGCCTTCATCGCGGCGATGGCTATCGCGGAGCTGCGGCCGCGGTCCGCGCTGATCTCGAAGTACAGGTCCGACGGCGAAGCCTGCGGTCGCTCGCGCTTGTAGAGCGTGATCGCGGCATCGGCGGTGCGCTCGCCCAGCGACGCGGCTAGTCGGGTCTTCAGACCCGCCTCGTCGAGCTTGAACAGCGTTTCGTCGCGCAGCGAGAAGGCGGTCTGTTCTGTGCGCACGCCGCCGATGACGAGCGGGATGTCCGCGTTCAGCGGGTTCACGCCGCCGTCATAGGGATGCATCGGCACGACCTGCCCATCCAGCACAGGCGAGAAGGTCGACGACACCGCTGGCGGCAGCTTCGATCGCCCGAAAGCGAAGTTCGCAGCCATCAGCTTCGCCAGCGGTATCTGCTGCAGCTGGCGCGCATCGCCGGGCTTCAGACCCAGCGTCGCCATGAACGCGGCACCGGTCTCCGCCGCATCCACCGGGTCGCGCAGCCGGCGCGCCGCGCCGCTCTGGATCGCCATGCGCGAGAACAGGCCCCGCGCCGACGGCATGGCCGACAGGACGGAAACCTTCGCGCCGCCGCCGGACTGGCCGAAGACCAGCACGCGCTTCGGGTCGCCGCCGAAACGTTCGATGTTGTCGCGTGTCCACTTCAGCGCCAGCGCGATGTCCTGCATGCCGACGTTGCCGGAGGCCGCGAACTCAGGCCCGGACTCTGGCAGATGCAGGTAACCCAGCACGTTCAGGCGGTGCGTGACGTTCACGACCACGACGCCCATCGCCGCGAGCTTCGCGCCGTCGTACATCGGCGCGGAACCGCTGCCCGCGAAGAACCCACCGCCATGGCACCAGAACAGCACCGGGCGTTTCGCGGCGCCGCCCAGCGCGGGCGTGAAGATCGTGACGTTCAGGCAGTCCTCGGACTCCAGGCTCCCGGCCTCGCTGCCGATGCCGGAGACCGCGGCCGACGGCGAGCCCGGCGCTGCAGCCGGAGCAGTCGGATCGACCTGCGGCGCGATCACCCGTTGCGTGGAATCACTGCGCACGCCAGCCCAGGGCGCGACCGGCTTCGGCGGCATGAAGCGACCTGCACCCGCAGTCGTCTCGCCATAGGGCAGGCAGGTGAAGACATAGGCGCCATCGCGGCGTACGCCGCGGACCTTGCCACCCGTCGTGTCCACGACGGGCTCGGACGGCATCGAAGTTCCTGCGGCACTCGCCGTTGACGTGACCAGACCACTCGCCGCTGCGGCAGCAAGCCCACTCAACACGGTTCGACGATCCATCATTCCCACCCTCGTTATTTTGTTGTCAGTCTGGGTCGGTAACCGTATAGCCCCGGGCCTTCAGTTGGGCAACCAGTCCGTCCGGCGCAAGGATCTCGCGCAGCGGCACGACGGCCACTGTGCTGGCGTTGCGCAGCAACGCGCCCTCGGCGGCGAGCACCCAGTCCTGCCGCACCCGGCGCAAAGCCTCCGCATATTCGCGCGCCACGGCCGGCGTGGCCGTCACGGCACCCAGGCACTTGCTCTCGGAATCATCGAGCGGCAGGCGTTTGAGCTGCGGCACGTCGCCGCGCGACCAGGCATTGGCCCGCTGCCGCATGACCGGCAGTTCGCGCTCCACGCGCGTCAGCAGGCTTTCGAAGCATTGGATGTCCGCATCCTGCGGTGCCTGTGCGAAGTCGCGCAGCATGCCCTTCGGATCAGCGATCGACAGCTTCACTTCAGGACGGCGCAGTGGCACGTTCGCGCGCTTGGCGGCCTTTTCGACGACCGGCCAGATCTCGTTGCGGCGATCCAGCTGCGCGACGTCGAGTGCCTTCTCATACAGCTCTCCGCCCGCAAACATCGGACGCCAGTGTTCAACGCGGTCACCGCGGCCGAAGTAGCGCTGTTTCAGCGGCGCCCAGCGCGCATACAGCGCCGGCGGCAACACACCGGAGAGTGATTCACCCTTCGGCAGTTCGCGGGCCTTCAGGGCGGAGGGCAACAATCGCAGACCCTGGAAGAAGCCGATGCCCGCCTTCACGTCGATGGGCCCCAGCACCAGCTGCGAACGTGCGATGAGCGCCTCCACGCCACTGGACTTCCAATGCATCTTCGCCGGCAGCGGCGTGATCGTGCCGAGGATGTACAGGCGATGCTCGCCCGAGCGGACCTCCCAGAAACCCGGACCCGGCTGGTCGCCGGAGACGACCAGTTCCTCCATCACGTCGCTGTCTTGTGCAGCCAGCGGTGGCGAGACCGCGAGCCAGGCCACAGCGACCAGGGCAGCGAACGCGAAGCCGCGAGGTCTGCGTAAACCGCGCATCGGTCAGTCCCTCTGCACAGCCTGGCCCCAGGCCCAGGCAGCGATGGCCGACGCACCCGCGATCGCCAGCGGCAGGATCATCGAGCCCAGGGAACGAGGCCCCTCGAGGATCCGCGTCAGCAGCGAATCGGTTTCATGAAGGACGGCGACCACCCACGGCAGCAACAGCGCGCTGGCAAGCAGCACAGCCCCGAGCAACAGACCGGTGAACAGTCTGCGCAACAGGACGCTGCGACGCGCACGACGAGCCCGCTCCACGCGCAGCTGCATCACGAAGGATTCATCCGCGGCGACGGGCTCCGCCTGGGCGAAGCGCTGGCGCAATCTTGTTTCGAATGCCTCGTCCATCGTCATTCTCCCAGCCAGGCCCGCAGGCGCGTGGCACCGCGGAGCACATGTGACTTCACGGTCCCCAGCGGCAGGCCGGTCGCCGTGGCGATCTCGCCATGCGTCA
>CANGMU010000181.1 GCA_947454665.1 Pseudomonadota bacterium
ACGGCCCGGTTGTGCGCCCGTGCGGAAGTATTCCTTCGAGATTTCCTTCAGCGGCAGGAAACCGTGGCGCGAGGCGCCGTAATCGACGAAGGCTGCTTCGAGGGAAGGCTCAATGCGCGCGATGCGCGCTTTGTAGATGTTGGCTTTCTTCTGTTCGCGCGAAGGCAGTTCGATGCTGAGATCGTAGAGCTTCTGGCCATCGACCAGTGCGACGCGCAGTTCTTCCTGCTGGGTCGCGTTGACGAGCATTCTTTTCATGTATCCCGCTCAAATTGGGTTGAGGGGCCGACGAGGGGAGGGCACGCGCGGAAGCGCGCGCCGCAAGAAGCCGTGGCGGGCAGCAGAGCGCCGTCAGGAGGACGGTCAAGACGTTGACGAGCGAGGTGAGGGTATCCAGCACTTGCTTCGTGGAGTGATCGCGACGACTTGGCGGAAGTCGGCGCGCCAGCAACCTTTCTTTGTCTTCTGCTGACCGAGCGGCGCGCCCCGCGGAACGGGGCATTGCGACCTGATCGGCCATCGACGATGGTCCCGTCACCCGGGACCAACTAACATGCGGCACTCGCCGCGGTATGTCGTCCAGCTGAAGCTGTCTCGACCGCCCGATTATATATCCAGATTCTTCTAAAACAAGGCCTTACATGACCAATGTCGACGACGGCTCGCCTGAGGGCGCGCCCCAGGGGCCTCGTACTGCGGTGCAACAGATCACGTTGGGGCCCGAAGAGGCCGGCCAGCGCGTCGATAAAGTCCTCGCCCGGCTCCTGCCGACGGTGCCGCGCAGCTTGGTGTTCCGGATGCTGCGCAAGGGCGAAGTGCGTTTGAACGGCAAGCGCGTGAAGGGCGAGGCGCGGACGGCCGAGGGTGACGTCTTGCGCATCCCACCTTACCGGGAAGCGCCGCCGGAGCCGGTCGAGGGCGCCGAGGCACCGAAGAAGGCCGTGCCCCAGAAGCTGATCGACCTGCTTGAGAAGGCCATCGTCCATGAGGACGAGCGCCTGCTCGTCCTGGACAAGCCTTCCGGCGTCGCCGTCCATGGCGGCAGTGGTATCGGCTTCGGTGTGATCGAAATCCTGCGTGCTTCCCGTCCCGAAGAGACGCTGGAACTGGTGCATCGTCTGGACCGGGATACCAGCGGCTGCCTGCTCGTCGCCCGCAAGCGTTCCACGCTGCGCACCTTGCATGCGCTCCTGCGCGAGGATGCCTTCGACAAGCGCTATCTCGTGCTGGTGCGCGGCAAGTGGGAGCTGGGGGCCAAGCGCATCGAAGCGCCCTTGCGCACGGATCTGCGCGTCGGTGGTGAACGTACGGTGAAGGTGGATGCACACGGCAAGGCTGCCGCGAGTGATTTCCGCGTGGTGCAGTTCTACGGCAACCTGGCGACCCTGCTGGAAGTGAAGCTGCTGACGGGCCGCACGCACCAGATCCGCGTGCATGCCCAGTACGCCGGGCATCCGGTGGCCGGCGATCCGAAATACGGCGATCCGGAATTCAATGTACAGATGAAGGAACTGGGGTTGGGCCGCCTGTTCCTCCACGCCCACTCGGTCGGTTATGAAGACCCGGACCGCCGCGTCGAAGTCGCCGTGAGTGCGCCGCTGCCAGAGGAGCTGCGGACGGTGCTGGATCGCCTCACTACGGTGCCTAACAAGGTGCGGCCCCGCGGCGGTGCCATCCGGGGTGGGGCAATCCGTGGCGGTGCCGCCGAGGGGGGTGCCGTCAGGGGAGCGTCAGCCCGGCGTCGCGGAGGGCCCCCGCGAGCCAGATGAGCGGCAAGCCGATGAGCCCCGTCGGGTCGGACGTCTCCAGCGAGGCCATCAGCGTGACGCCGAGGCCTTCGCACTTGAAGCCGCCGGCGCAGTCGAAAGCCGGTTCGTGCGCGATGTAGCGGCCCGCATCGGCCGCCGAGAAAGCACGGAAGTGCACCCGGGTGACGTCCACATGGGTGACCTCCCGGCCTGCGGCGATCACCGCGACCGCCGTGTCGAATCGGGCCACCTGACCGCTGAGGGTCAGCAGCTGCTCCAGGCAACGCCCGGCTGTGCCTGGTTTGCGCAGGATCTGTGACGTCGATCCTTCGCCCACGCTCGCTACCTGGTCGCTGCCGATCACGATGCCGCCAGGGTGCTCCGCAGCAACAGCGCGTGCCTTGGCCACAGCCAGGCGTAGGGCGCGGTTGGCGGGTGACTCGCCCTCGAGGGGGGTCTCGTCGACACCGGGGGAGCAGGTCTCGAAGGGCAGGCCGAGTCGGCCGAGCAGTTCGCGTCGGTAGGGCGAGGTGGAGGCGAGGACGAGCAAGGAGGGCAGCTTCATGGCGTGGGGTACAACGTCGGCTTCAAACAAGCACTTGCGTTTTGACTTGGGGGGTGACCGAACCTATGATACGCGCCCCATGCCGGACGACGGGTCGAAACTCAGAGACGTTGCGATCCTGGCGGACGAGGGGGCAGAGGTGTCGGTCGAAGTTGCCGTGTCGCGCATGCCGCGTCTGGCAGCCGAGCTCGCCGCATCATCCGGAGTGGCTCGCGGTACGGTGCGCTTTGCGCGCGACCGCGGGTTCCCGGTTGCCGACGTGCAGGTGGATGCCGACGTGACGGTGGTCTGCCAGCGCTGTCTCCAGCCGATGCAGACGCACCTGGAAGCCGGTTCGCGCGTGTTCCTTCCGCATTCGGAAGCGGCCGCAGCGCATGTGCCGGAGGATGCGGAGCTGATGCTGGCGTCCGAAGGCCGTCTGCGGTTGGGTGAGTTGGTCGAGGAAGACCTGCTGCTGGTGCTGCCGTTTGCACCGCTGCATGACGATGAATCGCACTGTGCGCAGCGCGACCAAACGGCACCGGCCGAGGCGGAATCCGCCGAGGAAGTGCAGAGACCTTTTGCAGCGCTGGGCGACTTGATGGGCCGGGCGAAGCGTGATGGACCGAAGCGGCGTTAGGGCCGCGGATCGAGGAGTATCGAGAAATGGCTGTTCAGAAGAGTCGCAAGACGCCGTCCAAGCGCGGCATGCACCGGTCGCACGACGCCCTCACGGGCCCGGCGCTGTCGATTGACCCGCAGTCGGGCGAGACCCACCTGCGTCACCGCATCACGCCGGACGGTTTCTACCGTGGCCGCCGCGTGATCGAGAAGGCCGTCGAGGCCGACGACAACGAATAATCGTTGTGGCGCGCGGGCCTTCAGGGGCCTGCGCGCTTCGAGCGACCTGCCTGGCGGCAGGATCCAGCGCCCATTGCAGCCCCTGCAATGGGCGTTTTCGCCATAGGGAAACCTGATGTACTCGAAAATCATCGGCACCGGGTCCTACCTCCCCGAGCGCGTCGTGCACAACACGGACCTCGAGAAGGTCATGGAAACCTCCGACGAGTGGATCCGCGACCGCACGGGCATCCAGCGCCGCCATTACGCTGCCGACGGTCAGACCACGGTCGATATGGCCGAACAGGCGGCCTTGCGTGCCATCGAAGCCGCCGGCCTGCAGCCTTCGGACATCGACCTGATCGTCTTCGGCACGACCACGCCGGATCTGGTGTTCCCCAACGCAGGCGCCATGTTGCAGGCCCGCCTCGGTTGCAAGGGCGCGCCTGCGTTCAGCGTCGAGGCGGCGTGCAGCAGTTTCATCTATGCGCTGTCAGTGGCCGACAAGTTCGTGCGCACCGGTTCCGCGAAGCGCGCGTTGGTGGTGGGGTCCGAGACGCTCACTCGCATCACTGATTTCTCAGACCGCACGACGGCGATTCTTTTCGCTGATGGTGCCGGTGCCGTCGTGCTGGGAGCTTCCGAGACGCCGGGCGTGATCTCCACGCACCTGCATGCCGACGGGTCCCACCAGGACCTGCTCTATTGCACGGGTGGCATCTCGAAGGGCTATGAGCCTGGCACGGGCAACCGCGCCTTCATCCGTATGGCCGGCCGCGAGGTGTTCAAGGTCGCGGTCACGATGCTGGGCGGTGTCGTCGACGAAGTGCTGGAGGCGAACCAGCTCCAGAAATCGGACATCAAGTGGCTGGTGCCGCACCAGGCCAACATCCGCATCATTCAGGCTGTCGCGAAGAAGCTGGATATGCCGATGGACAACGTGATCGTCACGGTGCAGGACCATGGCAACACGTCCGCGGCGTCGGTGCCACTGGCGCTGGATACCGGTGTGCGCGACGGGCGCATCAAGCCGGGTGACCTCGTACTGCTCGAGGCTTTCGGCGGCGGCTTCACCTGGGGTGCCGCGCTCGTTCGCATGTGACCACTGCGGGCCGCTGGTCCGCAGGGTTCCCGGCGGCTGTTTCGCCAGGACGAAAAAAAACGCCGCGCAGATGCGCGGCGTTTTCATTCGAGCCGAAGTAAGACTTACTTCGAGACCGAGCGCTTGAACATGCGGTCGATCTTCTCGTTCGTCGCATCGACGCCCGACTGGGCAGCCTGCGCAGCGGCCAGAGCCTGGTTCGCCGTGCTCTGGGCAGCGGCGGCAGCCTTCGAAGCGGCAGCAGCGGCGTCGTTGGCAGCCTTGAAGTTGGCGGCGTCGGACGCGGCGTGGGCGGCGTCGTCGGACGAGAGCTTGCTCACCTTGGCCTTCAGGTCGTCGACCTGAGCCTGCAGCGGCTTGAGGTCCGTGCAACCGGCGAGGGCGGCAACAGCGGCGAGGGCGGCGATCTTGATTCCGAGCTTCATGGGGTTTCCTCTCGAGGGTCTTTTGGAACAGGGACTAAGCGCGATTATAGCGACGGCGATCCCCGCTGGTGCAACATGATTTTGCATGTATCGGCGCCTACTTGACGCGTTCAGCGGGTATTCAGGTAACGATCTTCGAACGTTCGACAACAGTACCTGTACACCGTCGTGCCGGGAATGTCTGTCCGCTGCGACACGGAGAAACGGGAGCGCCGGGCTTGCATCTGGATATATCCCCAGATACTGTATATAAGAACAGCCACCCACCGGAGAGCGGCCATGTCCGATTCCGACCTGACCCCGCGACAGACCCAGATCCTCCGCCTCATCCAGGACACCCTCCAGGAAACGGGCATG
>CANGMU010000182.1 GCA_947454665.1 Pseudomonadota bacterium
CATCTCGCGGGGCGGTACGCCGCCGGCGGTGAAGGGTTTCAGCCGCAGCCTGGACGCGGAGATCGCTTGAGCAAGTCCCTGACGCCGGGTCAGGCGACCGAAGTGATCCGTGCGCGGCTCACTTCGCTGCCGCCGGAGACCCGGTCGATCCGCGAGTGCCTGGGCGGCGTCCTCCGGCAGACCGTGATGGCAGAGCGGGACAACCCGCCCTTCGATCGCGTCTGCATGGATGGAGCGGCCGTATCGAGTCAGGCGTTCGTGGATGGCGCGCGGCACTTCACGCTGCAGGGCACGCAGGCAGCAGGTGCCGTGCCGCTGGTCCTCGATTCCGCCGCCTCGGCGATTGAGATCATGACCGGCGCGGTCCTGCCGCCCGGTACCGATTGTGTGATCCCGCTGGAGGAATACGAACTGGCTGATGGCCGGATCACGCTGAATTCCGATGCCACCGCGGAACCCTGGCGCAACATCCAGCGCCGCGGTTCGGACAGCAGTCCGGACGTGCCCATGCTGCTCGAAGGCGTGCGGCTCGGCGCCGCGGAAGTTGCGGTGCTGGCCTCTGCCGGCCTTGCGCGAGCCCGTGTCAGCCGGCAGCCCCGCATCAGGGTCATCTCGACGGGCGATGAACTCGTGGAGCCCGGCCTGCCGATCGCCGATCACCAGATCCGCCGATCCAATGCCTATGCGGTCGTCGCAGCGCTGCAGGCGCATCGATACCACCACGTCGAGGACGACCACCTGCAGGACGACCCGGCGCTGATGCGCCAACGCCTCGGTGAGCATCTGGCGCACAACGACGTGCTGGTACTCAGCGGCGGTGTGTCCAAAGGCAAGTTCGACTACGTGCCGGACACGCTCAAGCAGCTCGGCGTAGAGGAAGTGTTCTATCAGGTCGCGCAGCGACCCGGTCGCCCGATGTGGTTCGGTGTCGGTCCGCAGGGTCAGGCGGTCTTCGGCCTGCCCGGTAACCCCGTGTCGACGCTGATCTGTCTCTTGCGCTACGTGATCCCGGCGCTCGACGTGATGACGGCAGCCCTAAAGCTCGGCTGCGAACGCGTGGCACTGGCCGCGCCGGTCGGCCCGCGTCGCATGACCTACTTCATGCCGGTGAAGCTGGTACGCGATGCACAGTCCCCAGGACTCGCGATGCCCCACGCACCCAGCGGTTCAGGCGACTTCCTCGCCCTGGCCGGCACGGACGGCTTCGTCGAACTGCCCCCTTCACCGGAAGGCTACCCGGAAGGCTTCCTGGCCGACTTCTATCGCTGGTGACCGGCAGCCTCGAGCTGTTCCAGGTCGGCCCTCGTATTCACGTTGACGAAATCCTCCGCCGGATCGAAGCGGAGTCTCGTCGCGCCGAGTGCTTCCAGCATCCGCCAGGTCGCCGGATGGGCGCCCTCGGCCAAGGCCGTCTCCAGCGCCGCAAGCGCCGCGACGGGCCAGACCGCGCACATCGGTTGCCTGCCCTCCTCTGTTTCCGCATAGGCAGCGCCACCGGCGGCGGCCGCGATGAGGCGCGGGAAGAGGTCCTCTGGCAATCGAGGCGCGTCACAAGGACTGACTGCCAGCAAGCTTCCGCCCCGCGCCGCCGCCCAGCCCAGCGCGACCTTCACGCCTGACAGGGGGCCGTCCGGATCACCGGGCAGGTCAGACAGGACCGGCAGGCCTTCCGCGGCAGCGAGCGCCGCCGCTTCGGTGCCTGGCCTTGCATTGACCACGACGGCATCGCAGGTCCGCTGCAGTCGCTGCACGGCCCACAACAGCAAGGGTCGTCCCTGATAGAGCGCGACCGCCTTCTCACCGCCGAAACGGACGGATCGTCCGCCAGCAATGACCACACCGACGAGAGGGAAGTTGGCAGCCATGGCGCAGGACTATATAACCTTGCGCATGCATTCTCCCCGAGTACTGGGTCTCGCCGGCTGGAGTGGCGCCGGCAAGACGACGCTGCTGACGCGCCTCATCCCATTGCTGGTGGAACGCGGCCTTCGGGTCGCGACACTCAAGCATGCCCACCATGAATTCGACGTCGACACGCCCGGCAAGGATTCCTACGAGCACCGGCGGGCGGGCGCGAGCGAAGTGATCGTCGCATCAAGCCGCCGCTGGGTGCAGATGCACGAACTGTCCGGCGACGAAGAGCCCACGCTGGCGTGCTTGCTGCGCCGGGTGTCGCCCTGCGACCTGGTACTCGTCGAGGGGTACAAGCGAGAGCGTCATCCCAAGCTGGAAGTCTACCGGGCCGTCGTCGGCAAGCCGCCCCTCCACCCGGCTGACCCACGCATCGTCGCGGTCGCGACGGACAGCTTGCTACCGGGGGCGCATCCTCCCTGTGTCGACATGAACGACATACCGGCGGTGGCAGAGGCCATCCTGGCTCACGCCCTGCCGATCGAGCAGGTCCTGGAGATCCTGGAGGCCGCCTGAGCCGTCAGGATCAGAGGTTGAACAGTTCGTCGATGGGATGCACCGTGCCGGGCTCCGTGACGGAATAGCCCGGCAAGGCCTCGATCGCCTTGCTGAACGCCTCGCTCTTCATCAATTCAAGGATCCCGCGTACGGATGGATTCTCGAGGCTGCGGCGATCGCAGACGAACACATAGTCCTCGGTGACCAGGCGGACGAAATCCAGGTCGAAGCGACGCGCTGCGGCCTCTACGCCAAAGCAGGCATCCGCCATGCCGCTCGCGACATAGGCCGCCACCGCGGCGTGCGTGAACTCGACCTGCTCATAGCCCTGGATCCGCGCGGCATCTAGTCCGCGTTGCGCAAGCAGTTCATCGAACAGCATGCGCGTCCCGGACTCCGGATCACGATTCACGAAACGGACGCCAGGCTCGAGCAGGTCGCGCAGTGACGCGATACCGAGCGGGTTGCCCTTGCGAACGATGAGGCCCATTTCGCGCGTCACGAAGCGGATGACGCAGTGGTCCTCGGGCGACAATACATCGCGCCAGACCGCAACGCTGCGCCCGCGGAGCTCGCCCTGGGGCAGGTGCATGCCGGCCAGGTCGCACTGGCCACGGGCCAGCGACGCCGCCGAATTGATGTTGCCCACGTAGCGGAAATCGACACGCAGGGCCGGGTCCCGGTCGATCAGTTCGCGCAGGGCCGAAACGGCAAAACCATGGCTCGCATGGACCCGGACGAGGCTCGCGGGCTCGGGTAACAGGGCATTGATCTCGCTTTCAAGCTCCTGCGCGAGGTTCTGCAACTGGGGACCCAGTCGCGCCTGCAGGCGTTGCCCAGCCCAGACCAGGCGTTCTCCGAACGCGGTCAGCGTCGTACCACGCCCCTGCTGGCGTTCGACCAGTGGCGTACCGAAAAACTCGGACCACTTCTCGATCAGGTTCCAGGCATGCCGATAGGACACATCCGCGCGTTCAGCGGCGTGCGTGATCTTGCCGGTGGCACGGATCTCGTTCAGGAAATCGAGCATCACGAGCATCGAACGCGAATCGCGTTCCTGCGTGAAGCGCCAGACAGGCTCAATCTGGATCCGGAAGGTCACGGTCGCAGGCGCTCGGGATGGCTGTAAACGACCTGCTGGTTTTCCCGTGCAAAACCGACCAGGGTGAGTCCGCAATCGCGTGCGAGCTTGACGCCGAGCGCCGTCGGGGCCGACACGGCGACGAGCATCCGGATCCCCATCGTGGCGGCCTTCTGGACCATCTCATAGCTCGCGCGACTGGTCACCATGACATAGCCGTCCGCAAGATCCTCGCCGGCACGCAGCTTGGCGCCGATCAGCTTGTCGAGCGCGTTGTGGCGCCCCACGTCCTCGCGGACCACGCCGACCTGCCCGTCCCAGCCGACCCATGCGGCCGCATGCAGGCTACCCGCCTGCGCACCCAGCGGCTGCAGTTCCCGCAGGCGCCGCAGTGCCGCAACCAGCAGCTCGCGCGATGTTTCGCCGCCCGGCGCAACCGGTGACGGACGGCGGATCGCATCCTCGACGGTTTCCGCGCCGCAGACGCCACAGCCTGTCCGGCCGGTCAGGTTGCGACGCCGCTCGAGCATGGCATTCAGGCGGGAACCCACCACCGACAGCCGCACTTCGAAATTGCCGGAAGATGTGTCCAGCGCGACATCGCGTAATTCGGAATAGTCCTCGACCAGGGCCTCGCTGACCGTAAACCCGATGCCCAGGTCCTCGAGATCCCGTGGCGTCGTCATCATGACCACGTGTGGAATCGAGTTGTAGGTCAGCGCAACCGGCTCTTCCGCCGCGACACTGTCGGTCGTATCGGTCCAATGACCGTCGCGCCACCGGCGTACATCAAGGTTCTTCACCGCAGCGCTCATGTCGTCGATCAAGGGACCTCCTAATCGTGCAGCCGCTGCAACAGGCTGACCAGCAGCGCCAATTCAACCGGCGTGAAGCGCTCCATGAAACGGCGCTCGTGCCGGCCGACTTCATCCTTCAGGGCCTGCAGGCGGAGGATGCCTTGTGGCGTCAGGAACAGACCCTGGCGACGACGGTCCTGCGTGGATCGGCGCCGTTCCACCAGACCTGAACCTTCGATCCGGTCGATGAGCGCCACGAGGCTGGCCTTGTCGAGCGCGAGCTTGTGCGCCAGCTCCACCTGCGCGATGCCGGGTTGGGCCTCGGCCAGCAGCAGGATGCTGAACACAACGGGGCGGACCTTACCCTGCCCTACGTGGCGCTGAAAATCCCGCGCCATGGACACGTGCGCACGGCGCACGTTGTATCCCAACAGGGACTGCAGCATCGGCAGGCCATCGCCGCCCGATACCGCGGTCACCCTGGCAGGCCGGCGCCCGGAAGACTCCGCGGCATTCCGGCCTGTGCGTTTCATGGTCAGAACACCACGACCGAACGGATGGACGAGCCGTCGTGCATGAGGTCGAAGGCGTCGTTGATCTTTTCGAGCGGCATCGTGTGCGTGATGAGCTCGTCGATCTGGATCTTGCCTTCCATGTACCAGTCCACGATCTTCGGCACGTCGGTACGGCCGCGGGCGCCACCGAAGGCCGTGCCC